>CAIWGR010000034.1 GCA_903912275.1 uncultured delta proteobacterium | reverse complement strand
GCTGACGGGTGTGCTCGGCCTTGCCGAACTGGATCTCGGCGTCGCCGGTGAAGCCGAGGGAGTCGGCCTTCTTCATGGCTGCAATGGCGGCAAAGAGTTTCACCGTGGAGGCGGGGTTCCAGTTGCTGACGTCGTCGCCTGTGCCGCGGTAGTCGAACCGCTTTTCGCCCACGATGCGGCTCCGGTCGGCGCTGAGCGTGGTTCGGATGACATAGGCCTTGAAGGTGGAGTCGCCACGAAAGCCCTTGCTCGCCATGAGTTCATCCAGCGAGGCGTTGGCAGGTGCGGGCGGCGCCTCGGGCTCGGACCGCGGCTCAACCGGGGCCTCCTCCTCCGGTTCGACCTTGGCTGGGGCCTTGCCATCCCGCGGCTTGGTCGGCTTGGTCGGTTTGGTCGGCTTGGCTGGCGCCGGTCGCTTCGGCTTGGCTTCGGGGATGGGCGCGCCCGGCTTCGGGATGCTGAGGTAGTCGTAGGCGCGAATCTTGTCGCCATCGAGCTTGTTGGCGACCAGCAGGGCGGCGACCGTGGTGTCGAACTTGGAGGCGATGAGGCCGAGCGAGTCACCCGGTTGCACCTGGTACTTGCCGTCGGCGTTGATGGTCGGCGCGTCACCTTTGCCGGGCGTCGTTGCAGGGTCTTGCGCGACGGCTGCCTGGGGGGCCGCACAGATGGGGATCACGAGCGCGTCGTTGATGTAGATGGCGTCGCTGGTCAGCTTGTTGGCCAGCATCAACTCCGGGACCGAGCAGCCCGCGTTGATGGCGATGGCCTGGAGGTAGTCACCCGGCTGGACAATGTAGACCTGGCCGCCCACGACCGGCTTGGTCGGCCGGTCCTCTGCGGGCTGGCAGGGGGGAATGACCAGCTTTTTACCCAACACAATGGTGTCGTTGACCATGTGATTGGCGGCCCGGATCTCGTCGAGGGTGCAGCCATACTTGCGGCCAAGTGCGTAGAGCGTGTCGCCCGGCTTGATGAGGTGGCTCTGCGGGGGCCGCGCTTCGGCCTGTCCGGAGCCGCTGCCGTCGTCACCGGAGCCTGAGCCGGACCCTGAGCCGGCGCCGCCGAGCATGGGAGCTGCAGAGCCTTCCGCAGCGGGCGGAGCAGCGCTGCTACAGGCCTGAACAGCCAGTGCGAGCAGCGCGACGAAGAGGAGCAGTGCGGTCGGCAGGCTCCGGTCTCTGGATGATTCGTTGTTCATGAAATCTCCTCGCGGTCCCCACGCCTGCAGCGCGGGTAGCATGGATTCCTACCCGTGTCATGCGCCGAATCCCCGGGCGTGCGACGCAGGTGTCGTGCGGCCGTATTGCCGCAATCTCATTTGACGGCTAGGTCTCCGCCGCGTTCCAAATTGGGACAGAGGTATTTGCGTGAGGGGCAAACGAATGAAGCTTGTTTTCGGATTCACCGTAGGTTTGATTCTGTTTTCAGCCGTTGGCTGCAGCGCATCGGAGACGCCTGCTGCGGTCACGCCGGCTCCTGCGGTTGAGGCGAGTGGTTCGGGCTCGGGCGCTGGCGCGGCCGAGGCCAAGGCACCTGTTGTCGAGGCGCCCAAGCCCCCCGCTCTCAATGCGCTCGGCAGCAGCGAGCCGCTCAACGAGGCGACCCGCAAGCTGGTCTGGGAGACCACCGAGGACGACGCCCCCGAGGTCTTGAACGCCACGCGAAAGGACCTCGAGAACCGCCACTACCAGACCTGCGACGAGCTCCACCTCGCCAAGTTCTACCCGAACCTCAAGGGCATCAAGGGAGCCTATATCGGCGTCGGCTCCGACCAAGCCTATACCTTCATGGGCTGGATGGATGCGGAGCTGGCGTGGCTGACGGATTATGATCCCTGGATCAAACAGGAGCATCGCATCTACGCGCTCTTCTTCGAGAAGGCCGAGACGCCCGAGGCCTTCGTGAGCCAGTGGCGGATTCGTAACCGGGCTGCGTCGCGGGCGATGATCGCCGAGAAATTCGCGGACGACCCAGCCAAGGCGATGATTCTCGAGGTTTTCGACTCCGCGATTTACAAGGTTGATGTTCGCATGACGCGGCTCATCGCGATGGCGAAGAGTTACAAGATTCCGACCTTTGTGACCGATGCCGCGATGTACAATCATGTGCGGCAGATGGTTCTTGGCGGTCGCGTTCGCCCCATGGTCTCAAACCTGCTCGACACCGATGGTCTGACGGGCGTGGGCAATGCCTCGCGTGCTGTGAATGTGCCGATCCGCGTTGTCTACATGTCGAACGCCGAGGATTACTGGCCCTACTCGGACCAGTTCCGCGCCAACATGGCGGGTCTGAATTTTGACGAGAATTCGTGGATTCTCCGCACGGCGGCCTCCAAGCGGACCAACGGAGACTATCGCTACAACATGCAGGATGCGCAGAATTTCCAGGCCTGGCTCAAGGAGCCCTACGTGAAGCGGCGCGGCGATGTCTGGCCGGCGCCCTACGTGCACGGCGACGACGACATCCCGATGGAGGTGCTCGATGCGCCGCCCGTCAACCGCCGCGCGAAGAAGTAGGGGCATCGTGTTTCGCCTTCGCGCTGCGCTTCCGTTGCTCCTGCTGACCGCCTGCGTGGCCCGGACGGCGGTGACTGTGGTGGACGAGCCGGTTGCTGTGCCGCAGGCCGTGGTGGTTGCACCGGCGCTGGAGGGTTCGGCTGCGGCGGAACTGGTCGTGCCGGAGCCGGTCGTGCCGGAGTCGGTGGCGCCGGAGCCGGTCGTGCCGGAGTCGTTGCCTGCTGACGATCCAACCGCGCTGCATCCGCCCTCGCAGGCCTGCCACTACACAACCTACCAGTGGAGCATGAAGCGGAAGACGGGCGTGAACCGTCGCACCATCAGCAAGACCTTTGGGGAGCTGACGGGCGACGAGGTCGACCCAAACGATGCGCGCTGCTCCGTCTGTGAGGAGAACCAGGTCTGGCTCCGACCGGCCGACCACGGCTGGCCGAACATCAAGCCGGTTCGCGTCTGCGACGCCTACGCAAGCAGGCTCGGTAAGGCGCTGGAGGAGATGGCAGTGGGTGGCGCCTTCACGCTCATCGACCTGGAGGGCTACCGGCCCGGGCGGACGCGCGGCGCGGTGGTCGACGGCCTCCGCACGCAGATGAGCAACCACGGTTACGGCACAGCCGTCGACATCAACGCCCGCCACAACGGACTCTATTCGGGCTGCAACATCAGCCCGGTGACGCTCGAGGGGATTCGGCGGTGCCGGCTCGCCGTCGGTGGGCCGTGGGACCCGACCGCTCGTCCGTCGACCTCGGTGGTCCGCGGAGGTATCCCCTATCGGGTCATGACCCAATCGGTGGGCTGGAAGTGGGGCGGAGAGATTGCCGGAGGCACCCGCGACCTCATGCACTTTTCGCTCACGGGCTTCTAGACCCGACGGCGCAGAAGTTGCTCTGCGGCGGCACCGGCCGTAGCAGAGCGCCACCCCAACGGAGTGGCACCGTGTATCACAGCATCCTTCTCGCCAGCGCCTCGCCTCGCCGCAGAGAGCTCCTCGCCCAGGTGGGCTACCTCCCCGTGGTGGAGGTGGCCGATGTGGATGAGCGCCGGCTGGAGGGCGAGCATCCGACGGAGCTCTGTGTGCGGCTCGCGGTTGCCAAGGTGCAGGCCGTGGCGGCGCGCGCGGCGGCGCGGCGGCCGGCTGCGGCTGCGACAGGGGAGCGAGACCTTTCGGAGATTCCGCGGACTGCGGTGGGCGCAGACACGGTTGTCTGGACGGAGGAGGGCGTGCTGCTCGAGAAGCCGGTCGACCGGGCCGACTCGCTCCGCATGGTCGCAGCGCTCTCGGGTCGCTACCACGAGGTGACGACGGGGGTGGCCATTGCGGAGACCTTTGAGGGGCGGCTCCTCGCCAGCTTTTCGGTGACGACGCGGGTGCACTTCCGGGCGCTGAGCGAGGCGGAGCAGCTTGCCTACGCCGATACGAGCGAGCCCTACGACAAGGCCGGTGGCTACGGCATCCAGGGGCTCGCAGCGCTCTTTGTGGACCGCATCGAGGGCTCCTACGCCAATGTGGTGGGGCTGCCCGTAGAGGAACTCCATTCCAGGCTCGTTGCGCTGGGCCGCGTGGGCGGACTCCCTTGGGAGGGGCAGTGGTGCTGAGCGAACGGCTGGCGGAGATTCGGGGTCGCATGGCGGCTGCCGCGGCACGGAGCGGGCGCGAGGCGGGGTCGGTGCGGCTGCTCGCGGTGGTGAAGCGGCAGTCGGAGGAGGATATCCACGAGGTCATCTCGCTCGGCGTGACCGACCTCGCGGAGAACTATGTGCAGGAGTGGCGGGCGCGGGTGGAGCGGTTCGGCGAGGGGGTTCAGTGGCACCTCATCGGCCATCTGCAGTCGAACAAGGTGGGCATGGTAGTCAACCGGGCCGCGACGATTCAGACAGTAGACCGGCTCTCGCTGGTGGCGGAGCTCGACCGCCGCGCGACGGCGCCGCAGGCGGTCTTGCTGCAGGTGAACCTTGCGGGCGAGGCGCAGAAGTCGGGCTGCAGCGCAGCAGAGGCGGGCCCGCTGCTCGATGCGCTCTCGGCGTCGCGCTGGCTGCGGCCTGTTGGGCTGATGTCGATTCCGCCCTACACGGAGGAGGCCGAGGCGACGCGGCCGCTGCATGCCGGGCTGCGGGAGCTGCGCGACGCGCTGAATCGGCGCGAGCTGGAGGCCGGCCGGGTTGCCTGCCTGCGCGAACTTTCGATGGGCATGAGCGACGACTTTGAGATAGCGATAGAGGAGGGCGCCACGATGGTTCGTGTGGGTTCGGCCCTCTTTGGCGAGCGGAGTGGATGATGACGACAGGCAGTGTTGCAGCGACCTCGGTTGGGTTCATCGGGCTTGGGAACATGGGCGGCGCGCTGGCGTCGGGGCTGATCGGTTCGGGGCGGTTGGCGGCGGCGAACATCGCGGGCTTCGACACCTTTGCCGGCGCCGCGCCGGGCTTCGAAGGGCAGCGGCTGGGCAGCGTCGCCGAGGTTGCGGAGCGGAGCGAGGTGCTGGTGCTGGCGGTGAAGCCGCACCTCATCGCAGCGGTCTGCGCGGAGGTTGCGCGCGCCTCGAAGGTCCCGTCGCTGGTGATCAGCATTGCGGCGGGCGTCTCGCTGGCCCGCATCCGGGCCGCGCTTGGCGGCGAGGTCGCGGTGGTGCGGGCGATGCCCAACCTGGCGGCGACGCTGGGCTGCTCCGCGACGGCGCTCTTTGCGGCGCCCGAGCATCAGGGCTGGCTGGCGCAGGCGGAGTGGCTGTTCGGTGCGGTGGGGTCGGTGGTCCGGCTCCCGCGCGAGGCCGACATGCATCCCTTCACGGCCGTTGCGAGTTCGGGGCCGGCCTTCGCCTGTCTCTTCGCCGAGGCGCTTGCCGATGCGGGAGTACACGAGGGGCTGACGCGTGAGACGGCCCGTGTTGCGGTTGCAGCGATGCTGCGCGGTGCCGCCGAGATGCTGTCGCAGCCGGGTGCAACGCCTGCTGCGATCAAGGATGCGGTCTCTTCGCCTGGAGGAACGACCATCGCTGGTCTGGCTGCGCTGGAGTCGGGCGCCTTTCGTGGCTCGGTGATGGCGGCGGTCATTGCCTCGACGCGCCGTTCTCGGAGCCTCGCGGAGGAGTCGTAGGTTGGGCGCCATCTCGGCGCACGCGTCGGGCGCGACCATCGACCTTCTGGTGTCGCCGCGGGCCTCGAAGAGCCGCGTCGTGGGGCTGCACGACGGCCGGGTGAAGGTGCAGATTGCGGCACCGCCCGTGGATGGCGAGGCCAACGAGGAGGTCATTGCCCTCTTTTCGCGTGCGCTTGGGGTGCCGCGTGCTCAGGTTGAGCTGCAGAGCGGAAGCACGGGCAAGCGCAAGCGGCTGCTGGTGCATGGAACGACGCCGCTCGAGGTCGCCACGAGGTTGGAGCTTGCATATCCGTAGCCGTCTGTTTGCGCTCCTGTTGGGGCTGGTTCTCTGGGTGCCGGCGCTGTCTGCTGCTCCTTCCGCTGCGCGCGAGCCGGCGACGGTTGTGGAGGTTGCAGCGACCCGGTTTGAGGTGGATGCACCGGTCGGCATGGCCGGTTCGATGGCCACTGCCGTGCGGGTGATTCAGCAGGAGTGGCCCGGCATCGTGACGCGGGTTGGCGTGCCTGCGGGCGGCCGCGTGAAGGTGAGCGCGGAGCGGGACATGAACGACTGGTTCCTGCGGGAGCGGATTCCGTCGCAGCCGCCGGAGTGGGCGTCGGGGCTGACGATCCCGTCGCGGATGACGGTGCTGATGGCGCCGGCGAATCCGGAATGGGAGCGGACGATGGCGCACGAGCTGGTGCACATCGCCGTGGCGCTGGCGACAGATCGGCGCGGCGTGCCGCGCTGGTTCAACGAGGGCTACGCGATGGAGGTTTCGCACGACTGGGATGTGGAGCGGATTGCGCAGCTGAGTGGCGCAGCGGTCACGGGTCGTCTCTACGCCTTCGACCAGCTAACGGCTGGCTATCCAGCGGGGGCTGGACAGGCGGAGTTGGCCTACGCGCAGAGCTTCCACATGGTGCGTTGGCTGGAGGGCGAGTTCGGTAACGGGCTCGGTCAACGCATCTTTGCCGAGATGCGGCGGAGCGGCGGCTCCTGGGAGGCGGCCTTTCTGACGGTGACAGGGCAGGCGTTTGGTACCGCAGAGCGTCGCTGGCGGGGCTACGTGGAGGGGCGCTTTCACTGGCTTCCCGTGGCTACGGGCGTGGGGGCAGGATGGGTGCTGGTGGCGCTGCTGGGGCTCTGGGCCTGGCGCCGTCGGGGCCGGCAAAAGGCCGTTCGGCTGAAGGCGATGGAGCGCCGCCAAAAAGGTGCATACCGAGCAGACCCCGACGATACTATCTTCGGATGATGCTGGAGGACGTATGCACCGCGATGACGACGAGCGCGAAGAGGGGTCGGTAGGCGAGAGCGGTTCTCGTCGTGCGGTGGTGATTGCCTCCGAACAGGATGCGCGGATGCCGCGCCAGTTCCTCGACGCAGTGCTCGCGGCCTGGTCGCGTGACGCGCAGATGATGGAGGGAACCGTCGGCGTTGGCGCACTCCAGGCCTCGGCGGCCGAGGTGGCAGAGTTCGGTTGCGGCGACGCAGACCGGGCGGAGCTGCTCTTTCAGCGTTCCGCGGCCCACACCGATGCCGACCCGCGCGCCTTTGCAGGGCTTCGCCGGGCTGCGCGTCGTGCCCGTGATCTCAAGCGGCTGGCGGAGGTCTATCGGCTCGAGATTGCAGCGGAGCGATCTGCCGCGCAGGTGGTCTTGGCGACGGTGGGCGCTGTGCAGCTCGGCCTGCGGGAAGAGGCCCGTACCGACAAGTTGATCATGATGCTGCGTGATGTGGCGCCGCAGCTCGCGGAGGTCACGGAAGACCTGCGTGCGGTCTATCGGGCGACGCTTGAAGATGTGCTTGTGCGCGCCGGCCGGAAGCAGGAGGCGCTGGCCGAGCGGGTGGAGCGCTGGGCGCAGTTCGAGGAGGCCTCCGAGGCCGATTGGCGGGCCGATGGCGCGCTGGCGTTGGCGGTGCTTGCCGACCTGATGGGCGCGCCCGAGGCCGATGTCTTGGACTGGTTCCGCGAGGCTTTTGACAGGGCTCCGTCGCTCGAGTCGGGCCGCCCGCTGCTTCGCGCCGCCTACGATGCCGGCGACACCGAGACCGCCGCGGCGCTCCTTGCCGAGCTGGCGCAGGCGGCCGACGGCGCCAATGTGCGCTGCGCCTCCTACTACGAGCTCGCGCTGCTGCGGGCCTATCGGTTCGGGCAGCGGGCCGCGGCGCTCGAGGCGATGCGGGAGGCGATGCGCGACGGCATCACCGCACCCGTTGCGGCGGCCGGGTTCTTGGCGCTGTCGCGTTCGGCGACCGCGGAGGCCGTGCCGGACGACCTGCTCGATGCGCTCGATGCCTCGATCGCTGCCGCAGCGTCGGACGCCGAGCGCGCCGACCTGCTTGTTCAGATGGCGCAGCGACTCGCCGAGACGCCGGCGCGGCTGCGCTCGGCTGTGGGGCTTGCCAACGAGGCGCTCGCGGAGTCGCCGGGCTACAAGCCTGCGCTGCGGCTGCTCGCGACGCTGCTGCTCCGCGAGTCGAACTGGGGGCAGCTGGCCGAGGTGCTGGAGTCGGAGTGCGCGGCGGAGGACGACCTGTCGGAGCGCATCCGGCTGCACGAGCGGCTGGCGGAAATCTACGAGGAGTACCTCGGCGACGCCCCCTCGTCGGAGCGCCATCTGCGCGAGG
>CAIWGR010000033.1 GCA_903912275.1 uncultured delta proteobacterium | reverse complement strand
GGATGGTCGCGCGGGGCTCCGCTGGTGGATGGAAGAGGGGCGCATCCGGCTTGAGGGCCGAGCCGGTCAGGTCATCGAAGGTGGCGCTGCAGGCGTTCTGGTGCTGGCGGCCCGTGGCGATGCGGGGACGCTGCTGGTTGCACTGGCGCCCGACCACGAGGGGGTGGAGGTGGTGAACCGTCCGACGATGGACCGGACCCGCAACCTGGCCATGCTGGAGGTGAATACCTCGGTGACCGAAGAGGCCGTGATTGTGGGCGCGGAGGGCGGTGCTGCGGCACTTGCTCGGGTGCTGCAGCGGGGTGCGATTCTGCTGGCTGCGGAGGCGCTCGGCGGCGCGCAGCGCTGCATGGATATCAGCGTGGAGTATGCCAAGGTTCGGGTGCAGTTCGGTCGGCCGATCGGCTCCTTCCAGTCCATCGCGCACAAGTGTGCCGACATGCTGGTGAAGGTGGAGTCGGCGCGGTCGGCGGTCATGTATGCCGCGTGGGCTGCCGACAGCGGCGGCGACGACCTGCTCTCTGTGTCGAGCCTGGCGAAGTCCTACGCGGCGGAGGCCTACTACCGGGTGGCGGGCTCGATGATCCAGGTGATGGGCGGCATCGGCTTCACCTGGGAGCATGAGGCCCACCTGCACTTCAAGCGGGCGCGGGCCAGCCAGCAGCTGCTGGGCTCAACCGAGCACCACCGCGAACAGCTCGCGACGATGCTCCTCGACGAGGCCTAGCGGCAGTAGCCGTAGCAGACCGAGCAGCTCGGGCAGCTCGGGTCGGGAAGGCACTCGGTCGCGGCGGAGCAGAAGGTGCCCCGCGCGCAGTCGGCGTCGGAGTAGCAGCCGGTGAGGTCGGGCGGTGCCGTGCCGCACTCGCCGTCGTAGTCGACCGGCACGTGGGCAGAGCGGGCGTTGCAGGCGTTGCCGTAGGTGACGCCATCGATGCCGCAGACGGGCATGTAGATGAAGGAGCAGAAGTTCACGCGGCAGGCGTTGGCTTCGCAGACGAGGTCGATGGCGCAGTCGGTGTCGACGGTGCAGGGGTCTCCGCCGCCGCCGGGCGTGGTGCACTCGCCGTCGTAGGCGACGGTGGCATGGGCGGAGCGTGCCTCGCAGCTGTTGCTGTAGGTGACGCCGTTGCTGCCGCAGACGGGCAGGTAGATGGCGGGGCAGATGCCCATGGAGCAGCTGCCCGCCTCACAGACGAGGCCGATGTTGCAGTCGCTGTCGGTGGTGCAGGCGTCGCCTTCCACGCCACCGCCACCGGAGATGCACTCGCCATCGTAGGCGACGGGGATGCCGTGGCACTCGGCGTCTGGCACGCCGCATCCGTAGGTGATGCCATCGGTGCCGCAGACCGGGTCGTAGACGAA
The DNA here is from genome assembly GCA_903912275.1 of uncultured delta proteobacterium. GTDB lineage: Bacteria > Myxococcota_A > Bradymonadia > REDH01 > REDH01 > CAIWGR01. The sequence goes on along the minus strand of CAIWGR010000033.1, from coordinate 2,862 downwards.
GCAGTCGACGGCACACATGGGGCGGCAGACATGACTTGTGACATCGCAGACCAACCCGCCGCTGCAGTCTGCGTTGGTGCCGCATCCGCCGGTGTTGGGCACACAGGTTCCGCCGCCGCAGTCGTCAGTGCAGATCCAGCCGCCGGCGGCCTCATCGCAGGAGCAGGCGGAGGGGGTGCAGCCAACCGAGGTGTCGCAGACCTCGCCGAAGCCGCAGCCGGTGACGCTACAGCCGGCCGGCGAGGGGCCGCAGGCGCTCGTGGCTCCGCAGCTGCCAAGGCCGGTTGAGGGGTCGATGATGCAGGCGTCGCCGATCGGGCAGTCGGCATCGGTGGTGCAGGCGGGCGGCAGCGATGCGCAGCTGCAGCCGCCACAGTGGGGCAGGAGCCGCGGCGAGGAGCCATCGGGGCAGGCGAGGCAGTCGATGGGCGGGCAGATGGTGCAGGTGCCGCCATCGCAACGCTCCACGACGGCGCAGTCGCTGTCGGCGCCGCAGGCTGCGGTTGGGCACTCACCGAGCTGGGCGACGGCGACGCCGGCCTGACCTGCGAAGCAGTCGTTGTCGTAGGTGACGCCATCCACGCCGCAGACAGGGGCGTAGATCTCGGGGCAGCCGGTCGATGTGTCATCGGAGCCTGCGCCTGTGTCTCCGGAGCCTGCGCCCGTGTCGGCAGCGGTGTCGGCAGCGGTGTCTGTGGTGCCGGTGTTTTCCGAGACATCGCCCGAGCCCGAGCCTGTGTCGGTGGCTGTGTCGGCGCTTCCGCTGCCCTCGTTGCGGGGAAGCTCGTCGGTTCCGCAGGCGGCGAGCGCGAGGAGGGCGAGGGAGGCGAGCGTCAGTTTCTTGAAGGACATGGCAGTTCTCCGTCGCGGAGTGTGGTGAGGTTGGTGCGCCGCGCTGCGCGCGCGTCGCCAGCTGCCAACAGTGCAACCGCTATGCCAGAGCGGGGCGTTGCGGTCATCTTTTCGGGCCTATGGTGTATTGCCCAGCGTGGTCACTGCGGCGAAGATGCCGGCATGAAAGCCACCACGCAGCAGTCCGCGACCCGGTCGCCCGCGCAGCCCGCCGCGCTTGGGCGGTTGTGGCTGCGTCGGTTGAGCTCGTTTTGGCTTCTCGACCTGCTGGCGCTCGCCACCTTTGTCTGGCTTACGCCGCGGCTGATTGCCCACTTTGGCCGCGCTGAGTTCGGCATGCTGGCGGTGGCGCAGTCGCTGGTGGGCTACCTAGGGCTGGTGGACCTGGGGCTGCGGCCATCGCTGTCGCGCATGGTGACAGCACGTCGGGCGCGCGACGAAGAGGCGGAGGTGCATCGGCTCCTCTCCACCGCCTTTGCCTGGCTGGCGCCGGCTGCGCTGCTGGTGGGCTGCGCCTCGTGGTGGGCTGCGGGCCAGACAACCTGGCTGGCGCCCTCGCTGGGGCTCTCTGCCGACGCTGCGGTGCGGGTGGCGCCCTTTCTTGGACTCAAGGGTACGGAGCTGGCGGTGGAGCTGGTGCTCTCTCCGCTGCTCGCGGCGAACGCTGCTGGCGGGCGGCTGGCCCAGGTGAACCTGCTGCGCGCCGGCCATCGGCTGGTTGGGATGGCGGCGGGCATTGCCACCGTGGTCTACGCCCTGCCGCTGACCACGCTGGCGCTTGCCTCGCTCGGCGCGACCGCGGCCTCTGCGGTGGTTCATCTCTGGATGGTGCGTCGCGACCTGCCAGGCTTCTTCCCGCGGCCGTCGCAGCTTGACCGTGGTCATGCGCGGGAGCTGCTGGGGCTTGCCTCGCAGACCACGCTGGGCTCCATGGTGATGCTGGTGGCCTTTCGTTCCGATGCGCTGGTGATCGCCGGCACGCTGGGCACGGCCGCGGTGGCCCTCTACGCGCCGCTGTTTCAGTGGGCCGAGACGGCGATGCGCTGGACGGCGCGGATCGGTGCGGCGGTGGTGCCGGAGTTCACGGCCCATGTGGTGCGGCAGGAGTCTGGGCCTGCTGCCGGCCTCTACGGCGCGATGCTAGAGCGGAGCCTGCTGATTGCGCTGCTGGGAGCCCTCCCCTTTGCGGCCGTGGGAGACCTCGCGGCGGCGCGCTGGCTCGGTGTTGAGGTGCCGCTGGCGCTCACCATCATGCTCGCGCTGCTGCTTGTCATTCACATGCCTGTGAGCGTCTCGGCGCGCTACCAGCTGGCGCAGGGTCGGCTCTGGTCGGCGACGCTGGTCTCGGTGGCGAGCGGTCTGCTGAACCTGGGGCTGAGCCTGCTGCTGGTGCGGCCGTTCGGCCTCGCTGGCGTTGCGGCCGGCACGGTCATCTCGCAGTCGGTGACGGTGATGCCGCATCACACGCTGGCTGCGATCCGGGGGCTTGGCCTGACGGCGCGGGGCTTCCTGCTGCCGATGCTGACGCGGGTGTTGCTGGCGTCGATGCCGATGGTGTTGGTGGCGGGGTGCTGGCGCTGGAGCTGGCTCCGGCTTGGCGACGCGGCCATCGTGACGGGCGCGCTGGCAACGGCTGCGACGGGCCTCGGACTGGTCTGGGTGCTGGCGCGGAGGCGGCGCTGATGCGGAGCTTTCTCTATCTCACGCCGCGGTTTGCGCCGGCAGCGACTGTGGGCGCGCTGCGGGCGGTGCAGTTCTGTCGCCACCTGCCATCGCAGGGGTGGCGGCCTGTGGTGCTCTGCGACGTCGATCCGTCGCGCGGGTTTGACCCCTCGCTCGAAGCGCTCCTGCCGCCCGGCCTCTGTGTGGAGGTGGGCTGGCGCAGGGAGAGCGGTGCGGCGCTGGCGGAGGTCACGCGCGGTGGGCGCGGCGCGACCGTTGGCGGTCCCCACGGCCCCCTCCGTCGTGCGGTCGCAGCCCGCATTCGCGCCGTTGCGCCGGCTCTCATCG
>CAIWGR010000032.1 GCA_903912275.1 uncultured delta proteobacterium | reverse complement strand
TCGCCGCACGGGCCGGCGCTGGAGGCGGTTGCAGGCGCGGCGGTCAGGCGAGGCGGGGGAGGAGCTCGCGCTCGAGGGAGAGGAGGTCGAGGGCGGCGGCGGCCGTGAGCGCGGCGAAGGCGATGATGCGGCTGGCGTTACGCGCGACGGGCTCAGGGAGGGCCCCGGAGGGGATAGGACGGTGGCGCTTGAGGGGATGGGCGCGGTCTTTGTCGATGTCGGCGAGGTCGTTGAGGAGGTAGACGGAGCCGGAGAGGAGCGAGAAGATGAGGGCGGCAGCGAGGCCGCGGACGAGGAGGTCGGGCTCGGTGAGCTTGTGACCAAAGACGAGCGGGGCAAGGACGAAGGCGTTCTTGATCCACTGATGTGGTCTCAGGCTCTTAAGGAGGGGTAGCAGCATTTGCGCCGATTGGTGGGTCGAGCGTGCGGTGTCAACAGGCGTCTGGAGGTGGGCTTCGGATTGACCCGCGCGGCGGGGGTGCGGTAACGCAGCGGCCCTCGACCTGCAGCCCTGGCGACCTGCCGATGATTGTGCTGGCCCTCTACTACCTGACGCTGACGCTGCTGGTCGCCTACGCGGCCCACCGGCTGTGGCTGAGCCTGCTGCTTGTGGGGCGGAAGCCGGCGGTCGGGCTTGGGGTCTGGCCGGGAGCGTTACCGCGGATCACCGTGCAGCTTCCGCTCTACAACGAGCAGTTTGTGGTGGAGCGGCTGCTGCGGGCGGTGGCTGCGCTGGACTACCCGCGGGAGCTGCTGGAGGTGCAGGTGCTGGATGACTCGACGGACGCGACAGAGGCGATCGTGGAGCGGGTCTCGGCGGAGCTTCGGGCGTCAGGTTTGCAGATTCGGGTGCTGCGTCGCGGGCAGCGGACAGGCTACAAGGCGGGGGCGTTGGCGCAGGGCACAGAGGTTGCGACGGGGACCTTCATTGCGATTTTTGACGCCGACTTTGTGCCGCCGCCCCGCTTCCTGCATGAGGTTCTGCGCGGGTTCGACAGCGAGAGGGTTGGGATGGTGCAGGCCCGATGGGAGCATCTGAACCTGGGCGAGTCGTGGCTGACGCGGCTTCAAGGTGTGCTGCTGGATGGTCATTTTGCGGTGGAGCAGACGGCGCGATCGGCGACGGGGCGCTTCTTCAACTTCAATGGAACGGCGGGGATGTGGCGCCGAGAGGCGATCGCGGATGCGGGTGGCTGGCAGGGAGACACGCTGACAGAGGACCTCGACCTGAGCTACCGGGCGCAGCTGAAGGGGTGGCGGTTCCGGTATCTCGACGGGGTGACGGTGCCCGCGGAGGTGCCTTCGGACCTGGGCGGGTTTGTGTCGCAGCAGCAGCGCTGGGCGAAGGGGAGCGTGGAGACGCTGCTGAAGCTCTGGCGGCCCATCGTGCGGGCGAGGCTGCCCTTTGTGGTCTGGCGGGAGGCGGCAGTGCACCTGACCTCGAACCTCTGCTACCTGCTGACGGTGTTGCTGGCGCTGCTGATGCCGCCGGCGGTCTGGTTGCGTCGGACGGGCGGATGGGGCGGGCTCTGGATGCTGGACGTGGCGCTGCTCATCGTGGGTGGGGGCTCGCTTCTGGTCTACTACGGGACGGCGGCGCGACGGGCAGGCCGGCCCGTTGGCTCGCTGCTCTGGCAGCTTCCACTGGCGATGGCGCTCGATGTGGGCATGAGCATTCAGAAGTCGCGGGCGGTGTTGGAGGCGCTGGCCGGCAAGCGCTCTGCCTTTGTGCGGACGCCGAAGTTCTCGGCGGCGTCGACGGCTGCGGCGAAGGCCTACGCGCTGCCGCGTCGGCGTGCCGGAGGCGGGGAGTTGGCGCTGAGCCTCTGGCTGCTGGCGGGGGCGGCGGCGGCGATGACGGAGGGAGGCAGCGCGGCTACCGCCCTCCCCTTCCTGCTCTTCTTCGGCCTCGGGTTCGGCATGGTGGGCGCAGCATCACGGCAGCGGGAGCGGGGGCTGCGACAGCTGGATTGGGCGCGTGTCTGAGTCTGAGCGGGGGGTTATGCCGGCGCAGTTCGGTTGGTGGGGCGTTGCGGTGATGCTGCCCTGCGCGGCGCTGCTGACCTTGCTGTCTGCGACGGAGCCCGTCGCACGCTGGGCGGTGGTGGCCTGGACGGTTTCGGGCTTGGCCTGGGCCGCGGCGGTGTCCGGACCGGGGCCGACGCGGGCAACGGAGCAGGTGTTGGCGGCAGGGCTGGCGCTGGGTTACCTCGCGCTGTTGGCTGCGCCGCCGCGCTTTTCAGATGACCTCTGGCGCTATCTCTTTGATGGGCGTGTCTCTGCGATGGGGCTCAATCCCTTCGCCTATGCGCCTGCCAATCCGAAGATTTCGTGGGTGGCGCCGGACCTGGTCGCGAAGATGAACTTTCCGGAGATGCGGACCATCTATCCGCCGATGGGACAGGGGCTGTTTGCGCTTCTGGGGTTGGTCTCTGGCAGCGAGCGGCTCTGGCGGCTGGCGCTGGTGTTGGTCGCGCTCGGGTCGGCCAGGCTCTTCGCGCGGGAGGCCCCTGAGCCTGGGGCAGGGGCGGCGCGTGGATGGGGTCTTGCGACAGCACCGCTGGTGGTGGTGTCGGCGGGTTCGCTGGGGGCGCTCGATGTGACGGGGCTGGTGGTGGTGGTGGCGCTTCTTTCGGCGGCGGTGAAGCGGAGCGCGGCGCGGCAGGGCTTGTGGGTGGGAATCGGAGCCGGTCTGAAGCTGTTTCCTGCGGTGCTGTTCTGGACGGTTCCTGCGAGTCGTCGGCTTCGGAGCGGGGTCGTCGCGGGTGGTGTGGCGGCGCTGGTGCTGACGGCCGCCTACCTGCCGATCGCCGGGATTGGGAGCAAGGCGCTCGGCTCGCTTTCGACCTACTCCACCGCTTGGAGCTTCAACGGCGGGCCGGTTCGGTGGCTGGCGATGGGGCTGGAGGCAGGCCTGGAAGCCGGCGGCGTAGGGGATTCGGTCGAGGTGCCGCTCCCCGAAGGGCTCTACGACCCAGCGCGGAGGGTGGTTGACGGCCTGCCGACGGCCAAGCTGTTTCTCGGACGGAACGAGGTGGCGCGTCTTCTGGCGACGGCCATCGGACTGCTCCTGCTTGCGGCGGTGCTCGTACTGGCGCGACGGCGGCTTGTGCGGGAGGGGGAGTTGATGGCGGTCTGCCTGCTGGCCTTCTACGGGAGCCAGTTCACCGTCTATCCGTGGTACGGGCTCTGGCTGGTGCCTGCGGCAGTGCTGCTCGGCGGTCGTGGTCGGGTGGGTGGCGCGGCCGTGGCCTTTGTGGCGCTTCTGCCGCTGGCGCTGATGACCCCGGCAGGGGTGATGGACGGTGGGCCGTGGCAGGAGGCGGCGTGGGTGGCGCCGGCCCTATGGGGGTTGGTTTGCGCGGCGGCGTGGTGGCGGCGCGATCGGGTTTGACACCGCGTGCGTCCTGATGCAGGGGAGCGGAGTGCTGTTGCTGGACGCTCGTCCGGCCCTCGCCCACACCTGACAGTTACGAGCCTCCGATGGGATTGTTTCGAATCGCCTTTTTGTTGCTCGCCCTCGCAGCGGGCGCCTGCATCGCGCTGGTGGCCATTGCTCCGACGGCCTTCCACCAGCGGGCAGCGGAGGCGGCCAATGCGCGCTTGCGAACTTCGACACAATTGGCGGCGACGCTGGAGGAGAAGTCGAACCAGGAGCGGCTTCGATTCGCGACCGAGTTCGCGACTTCACCGCTGCTGACCCTGGCAGTCTCACCGGTCACGGGCGCGGATGGGACGGTCACGTTGCCGACGCGAGAGAGTATCGCGCAGGGCTACCGTGAGGCTGCGCGCACCTTCCTGAGCGACACGAAGCAGGGCTATGACCTTGTTGGTCTGTTCGACATGAAGGGCGTGCGCATCGACTCCACTTCGGTGGTCACGACGGTGGCGAGCGACGACTTCGCCGCACCGGGGCGGGTGGTTGATGTTGGCGTTGGCGGCCGTCCGCTGGGTGCGCTCGTCGCGGTATCTGGACGTATTTTTGGCGTCGCGGCGGTGCCGGTGCGGAGCAATACAGGCAGCGTTGGCGCGGTCTTGCTGGTGGCCGAGGAGTACGACGATGCACTGGTGGCGGAGCGTCGGACCGCGTTGGGCTTCCCGCTCGCCTTCCATGTGGACCACGACATTGTGGTGCACGACCTGACCGACCCCGTTCTCTTCAGCACAGCCAACGGCGCGGTCATGAAGTTGGAGCGTGGCAAGTGGCCGGCGGCCGGCAAGGGTGAGGCGACGTCGCGGAGCGTGGAGGGGCGGAGCATTTTCGCTACCACCGCAGCGCTGGCGACCGATGAGCCTGACGCAGCCTTCCGGAGCGATGTAGGCGTTGCGCTCCTCTTCGATGCGCCGGCGATGAACCGCAACCTGTTGGCCATCCTGGTGGATGGCGGAAGTTTCGATGAGATCCCAGGCATCGCGATTGCGGCCTTGGCTGGTTCGTTGATGTTCTTCTTCCTCGGTCTCCTGCTGCTCGACATGGAGCAGCGAGCACCAGCGCGCAGGCTGGCCAAGGATGTGTCGGGCTTGATGACGACGAACCAGCCGGCCCCGCTCGACATTTCGAAGTATGGCAACCACCTCCGGTCACTCGTCTCGTCGAT
>CAIWGR010000031.1 GCA_903912275.1 uncultured delta proteobacterium | reverse complement strand
GCGTAGACCACCTGCGAGAAGCGGGGGATGTCGTGGTTGCCGAGGAAGGGGCTCATCCACTTCCAGGCGGCGCCGTAGGCGTCGCGACCGACCGCCACACGGGCCGCGAGGTTGCGGAAGGTGCCGCCGCCGCCGAAGGCGTCACGGATGGGCCACATGAGCGGGAAGTCGAACTGGGCGCGGAGCTCGTAGTCCGAGACGTAGTTCATGATGAGGCCGTGGCCGTCCTGGCCCGTGAAGGTCTCGCCGACGGTGTAGATGGGCATGCCGCCACCCCGCTCGAAGCGGTCCTTCAGCATCTTCGAGATGCGCCGCATGATGACGTGGTCCATGTGTTTGGCGGCATCGATGCGGAGGGCATCCACGTCGAACTCGGTCACGAACCAGGCCACATCCTCGGTCATCTGCTGCGTGATCTCGTGGTTCTTGTAGTTGAGGTCGGGCAGGTAGCCGATGAACCAGCAGCCGATGGGGTTGGTGTCCCAGTTGCAGGCGCCGGGCGAAGTGGTGCAGTTGCAGGGCGCGGCTGTGAACCAGGAGGGGTGGGCGGTCACATACTCGTGCTCCTGGTGCACATGGTTGAGCACCAGGTCGAAGAGCACGCGGATGCCGCGCGCATGGGCCGCCGTGATGAGCTCGTGAAGCCGCTGCTCGGCGGTCGCCCGGTCGTCGCCGAAGCGCACCTCGATGCGGCGGGCCGACGTGGGCCAGTAGCCGTGGAAGCCGGTGAAGTCGTGGGTGCCGTCGGTGGCGATGTAGTCGGTGTCGGGGTTGTCGTAGACGGGCGAGAGCCAGAGCAGGTTGACGCCGAGCCGGTCGAAGTAGCCCGACTCGATCTGCGCGATGACGCCGGCGAAGTCGCCGCCCTGGTAGTTGGCCTCCGCCCGCACGTTGGGCACGGGGCCGTAGGCTGCGGAGGCTGTGCCGGCGTCGCTGTTGGCGAAGCGGTCGGTGAAGACGAAGTACATCGTGGCGTCTTGCCAGACGAAGGGCACCGGCTCGTTCCAGAGCGGGATGAAGAGCTCGCGTGCGGCGCGACCAAACTCGTCGCCTGCGAGGATGCGGACCGAGTTCTTGCCGGTCGGCAGCGCGGAGGTCCGGAGGTGGATGGTGCCCGCCTCCGCGTCGACCTCGACCGTGACGGTGCGGCTGCCGACGGTGGCGATGATCTGCGCGGCATCGAGCGGCACACCGTCGGCTGCGGCGACGAACTGGGCAGTCACCTCCACGGTCGTCGCGTCGGAGGTTGCGGAGAGGGTGTAGAGGTCGGGGGTGTCGCAGTCGGCGATGGCGAGCAGTCGGTTCTCCGAGCCGCCGACCCACTTGGTGTCGTAGCCGGCTGCGGCGACCGATGCGGGCGCCTCGGTGCCGTCCCACTCCCAGCTTCCGTCGATGAAGAACTTGTAGCCATACTCGCCGGGCGCGGCATCGACCGAACCCTCGAAGATACCGTTGCCGTCGGGGTCGGTGAGCTGCGTCGCGCTGGTCGAGAAGCCGTTCCATTCACCCGCTGCGAAGACCGTTGCAGGGCTACCTGGCGGGTCGAAGGAGAGGCGTCCAAGGCAGTCTTGGACGGGGTAGGGGAAGGCGGGCGTGCCGGTATCGCCGCCGGTGTCTGCGGTGGTATCCGCGGAGGTGTCGGCGCCCGAATCGGCCGTGGTGTCGGTGCCGCTGTCGGAGGCGTCGTTGCCCGCGTCGTCAAGGCCCGTGTCGGCGCCGCTGCCGCTGTCCGAGGCATCTTCGGTTCCGG
>CAIWGR010000030.1 GCA_903912275.1 uncultured delta proteobacterium | reverse complement strand
GTCTATGTGCGTGGCTACGTGCCGCGCCCGGCGCCACCTTTTGTTGCCTATCCCGGGCCGGGGCCGTTTCCTGCGACCTGGCTGCCGCGGCTCTGGTCGTTCGCGGCAACGGTGTCGCTTGAGGGGGCAGAGGTTGAGGTGACCGATGCATCCAGCGGGCTCGTGGTTCCCTTCTCGAGCTACCTCGCGCAGCTGGGCGAAGAGGGGAGTTGGGCGTCGCTGGCGCTGGTGCCCGAGGCTCCCACGCCTCCCGGCGCCTACCTCGTCTCCGTTACGGCCGTGGGAGGCCGCTGGGCCTATGCCGTGCGGGTCGTCGATTGCGCAGCAGAGACGCTCTAGCGGGAGCGCTTCTTGGTCCGGTTGGTGGGTGGCCGGTTGGTGGGCTTGCTGCGCTGCACAGACTGCTTGGGCGCTGCGTTGGGGTCTGGGCGACCCGTCTCGTGCGTTCCCGCGCGGCGGCTGTCGGACTTGGCTGGCCTGCCCTTGGGAGCCTCTTTGCCCCAGGCCTTCCCAGGCGCCTCTGCTGCGGCAGCTGCGGCTGCAGCGGAGTGTTTTCCTGAGGGCTTCGGGGCAGGTACGAAAGGAGGCTTGGGGGGTTTGGGCGGCCGCGCGTTCGGGCGGGGCTCCATGGTTGCGGAGGGCTCTTCGAAGCCCTTTTCACGACGCGAAAGCGTGTGGTTCTTTCGGCCTGGCGAGGTGCCTGCGACGCGGGGTCGGAGGAGGGCCGTCTTGAGGTGGGGCTTGCCCTGCGGTCCGGGGAAGTCGATGGCCGCCGACCACTGCTTTTCGAGCCAGTAGTCCCAGTCGCGGGATACGCCGACGACGAGCGAGCGAAAGGCGTCGTGGCTCAGGTCTGCGTAGTTGGTCGAGACGAAGAGTTCGCCGTTTTTGGCGAGCAGGTCGAGCGCCTTTTCGAGGAGCCAGCCGAAGTCGCGGCGCAGGGTGAAGGTACGGGCGCGCCCGCTCTTGCCCTGGCTGTGAACCGGCGGGTCGAGGATGATGGCGTCCCAGCGGTCTCCGCTCTCAGCGGCCTCGGCCATGAAGCCGAAGACGTCGCCGTGTACGAAGCGGTCGCGTGCGGGGTTGAGGCCGCCCAGCTCATAGTTCTCCTGGCCCCAGAGCAGCGCCCGCTTGGAGCTGTCGACATGGGTGACCTCGTTGCCGCGGGTGAGCATGACGCCGAAGCCGCAGGTGTAGGAGAAGAGGTTGAGGACGCGGCGGTCGTTCCAGCGCTCGGCGAGCGCGGCACGGGGGGCGCGCATGTCGAGGAAGAGGCCGGGGGCGAAGGGTTCGAGCGGGCGGATGGAGAAGAGGCGGCCGGACTCCTTGGCGACAACACGCTTGGGGGTCTCGCCGAGCCCTTCGCAGCGCGCGAGTGACTCCCAGCGGAGCTCTGCCTCGGCATCGCGTTCGGCCCGCTCCTTGCGTCCGATGTCGAGCATCATCCGGAGCCAGGAGAGGCCCGCTGCGGCGAGCGCGCCACCAATGGCGCGGGCTGCGTCGTCGTTCATCCAGGCGGGGTCGCGGAGGTGAATGACGGCACCGTCGGCGAAGCGGTCGATAAAGAGGTGGGGCAGGCCATCGCCTTCGCCGTGCACGAGGCGGTAGGCGTTGGTCTCCGGGTCGGCCGCGAGCGGCGTCCTGTTTCGGATTGCGGTGGCGAGACGCTCGCGGATGAGATCGGCGGCGGGGAGGGCGAATGCGGGTCGGATGTCAGAGGCCATGGGCGCCCTCTACTCGACCTTCGCCTCCGCGTCGAAGCCACATCCACAGATTGGTCACAGCGGCAGGTGTTACGCCCTGAATCCGACCGGCCTGACCGAGCGAATGAGGCCGAACACGGATGAGTTTTTCGCGCACCTCGCTCGAGAGTCCGGGGACGGTGGCGTAGTCGAGGTCTGCGGGGATGAGGACGCGATCGGTGTTGGCGAGCGAGGCGGCCTGTGCCGTCTGCCGACCGAGGTAGCCGCTGTAGCGCGCCACCACTTCGACGCACTCGGCGATGTCGTCGGGGAGCGTGTCGAGGCCGTGCCCAGGCAGCAGCGTTGCGAGCCCTGCGACGCTGGTATCGGGGCGGTTGAGGAGGGCCTGCG
>CAIWGR010000029.1 GCA_903912275.1 uncultured delta proteobacterium | reverse complement strand
GAGGAGCGTGAGCGGACCACCGTCAAACTGCAGGAGCACGTGAACGAGGTCACGGGCGAGAGCGACAATCTCCCCGACGAGATGGACCTCGCCACGCGCCAGTCTGAGCAGGCCTACCTGCTCCGGCTCGCCGACAAGGAGCAGAAGAAGCTGCAGGAGATCGACCGCGCCCTCGCGAAGTTCGAGCGCGGCGAATACGGCTACTGCGAAGGAACCGGTGAGCCCATCGGCATGAAGCGTCTCTCGCTCCGTCCCTGGGCCCGTCACGGTATCGAGTTCAAGGAGCGCCTGGAGCGCGAGCGTGGCGGTCGCGCCAAGCCCGGCCAGTAGCCCCAGACTCCGAAACGAACGAGGCCTCCTCATCCGCTTGCCGCGGGCGAGGAGGCCTCTGTCGTTCTTGGCTCCGACGAGCCGCTTGTCCTACGCCTCTTTGCGCAGCGGCGTCGCCAGGTCGAGGCGGGGGTGGAGCTGCTTGAAGCTCTCGCGCGTCATGCCCGTGCCGTCATGCATCGCATCCATCTTTTGGAGGGCTGCAAAGATGCCGTGCGCGGAGGCGAGGACGTCGCCCGTGTGACCCGACTCGGAGATGGTGTGCATGTTGCGGATGGGGAAGCCGACCGAGGTCGCCGGAGCGTCGATCGCGGCGAAGACGGCCGCCATCGCGTCGGTGCCTGTGTCGGTGCCGACAACCGATCGCTGGAAGGGCACGCCCGCCTCGCGCGACGCCGACTCGATGACGGTGTTGAGCGCCTCGCTGACGATCGAGCCGACGGCCAGCGTGAAGCCCTTGCCCATCGCGAGCGGGTTGAAGCGACGGTCGCCGACGCCGGGCGCGGCCTCGTAGTCGTGGTTCACATCGATAGCGATGACCGCATCGGGGCGCATCTCGCCGGCGAGAACGCGGCTGCCGAGGCGACCAATCTCCTCGTAGCTCGCGATGCCGCCGAGGAGGCGGATGTTCTTGAGCCCGCCCGCCGCTGCGACGAGGCGGCAGACCTCCATGGTCACGAAGCAGCCGAGGCCGTTATCGAGGTAGGCGCCGTAGAAGGTGTTCGGGGCAAAGCCCCGCTTGATCTGGCGGCTCAGGATGATGCTGTCGCCGGCGCGGATACCGAGCTTTTCGACCTGGTCACGCCGCTTCTCGCCGTGCAGCTGCAGCTCCACATAGAGCATGTTGGGCTTGATGCCCTTCTCACCCTGGCGCAGCGGCAGGTCTGCGAAATGAATCGCGCCAATGGCCTCGATGGTGCCACCCTCGATGACCCGGTAGCTCCCCGGGTTCTCGACGCTCTCCGAGAAGATCTTCACCTCGTGGCCCATCAGGGTTGCCGGCATGAAGGAGTCGCTGTCGATCCAGATTTTGCCGTCCTCAGAGATGCTCCGGACCTGCATGCGGATCTTGTCGGCGTGGCCGATGAGCATGACGGTGAATCGCTCGGTCTCGCCGGGGTGGGTGTCGAAGACGACACCGGCGCTTCCCGCAAAGCGGAGCGCAGCCCAACCGGGCAATTTGAACTCCTCGAAGTAGGGTTCGAGCACGCCGAAGGTCATCGCTGCCTCCAGGCCAATCGGGCTCGGCGCCGCGAGAATCCGACGCATGATGTCGAACTGCTCATCGGGCATCGGCTGGGTCCAGGGCTTCGTCGTCTCGGTCATGATCGGTTCTCCTCGTCTGGGATGCGGTTCAGCGCGCGACCATGCTGGCAGTCGGGCTGGGGTCTTCGGAAGTTGCAAAGGCGTGCGGCATGGCCTCGGTCGCATGGACCGCAGCGACGCGGCCGGCCAGGTCGGCCACAATCATGCCGGTGTCGGGGCCGGCGAGCCGGTTGACCTCATCGAGTGTGGCCCGCGCGGCATCGGCTGCGCTCATGCCTGCTGCGATGCGGTCACAGACCGACTTGGTCGTGAGCGTCCGGATGCAGTACTCGCCGCGTCCCGTCGCGCTCGCAGCGCCCGATGCGGTCGCGTAGGTGCCGGCGCCCGGGATGGGAACATCGCCAACGCGTCCCGCCAGGCGCAGAAGAACGCCGCCTGTGCTCGTCGCAGCAGCGAGGTGGCCGTGGCGGTCGAGCGCGACAGCGCCGATGGTGCCGCGGAAGAGGGCAGGGTACTTGTCGACCAGCGCGCGATGGCGCGGCATCCAAGCCTCGCCCTCGGTGCGGAGCAGAGCAATGCGCTCGGCATAGAGGGCGCGCGAGGCGGGCGTCGTGGGGTCGTAGTCCTCGAAGCCGAGCGCCCGCGCGAAGCGATTGGCGCCCTCGCCGGCGAGCAGCGCGTGGTCGGTCTCCTCGAGCACCTTGCGCGCTACGAGGATGGGGTTCCGCACCCGCTGCACATTGGCGATGCCGCCCGCGCGCAGCTCGTGGCCCAGCATGAGGCAGGCATCCATCTCGCAGAGTCCGTCGATGTTCGGAGAGGAGCCGGTGCCCGAGTTGAAGGTCGGGTCGTCTTCGAGGATGCAGGCGGCCGCACAGACCGCATCGGCCGCGCTTCCGCCAGCAGCAAGAAGTTGGGAGGCCTCCGCGACCGCGCGCGTGACACCCGCGACCGCAGCAGCATGGGCCTCCTGAGCCCAGGTTCCCGCGCCGCCATGTACGATGATGGACCAGTTTGCCTTCAACGGTCTCTCCTGAAGGAATCCCCGCCGGACGAAGCCGGCCGACCCTCGTAGAGCCGCAGGCTCGGCGCGGCAAGAAGGTTCCGAGGCAGTCGTGTGAAATCCGACCCCGCGCGACGAACTCTGCTAGCGAGGCGCCCGTCTCATTCGCGTCCCACGGAGCCCCTCATGGCCAAGCCAGCAAAGAACACACGGACCTCGCTCGACCCCGAAGCTGTCCGCAAACTCCTCCTCGACGCCGGAGCCTCGGTGGAACTCGGCAAGGCGCTGGGCCTCGTGTCGGAGCGGGGTGGGGCGAACGCCGATGCGCACCGCAAACTCAAGCAGGTGGCCCACTTTCTGCGGCAGCTCGATGCGCCGCTTGCAGACCTCTACGCACGCCACGACCAGCCGGTGGTGGTCGATGCCGCAGCAGGCAAATCCTACCTCGGCCTCGCGCTTTTTGAGGTGCTGATGCAGCCCGTCGGGCGCGGCACCCTGATGGCGCTTGAGTCTCGGCCCGAGCTGGTCAAACGGGTGCGAGAGATCGCGGCCGAGCAGAACTGGACCCGCGTGCAGGCCGTGGAGGGGCGCATCGCCGAGGCGCCGCTGCCCGAGCGCATCCACCTCATGGTTGCGCTGCATGCCTGCGACACTGCCACCGACGAGGCGCTCATCGCTGCGGTGACCCGGAACGCCGACTACATCGCGGTCGTCCCCTGCTGCCAGGCCGAGCTCTACCGCCAGCTCGGCGACGCCTCCATGCCGGAGCCGTGGCGCCTGCTCTGGGACCACCCGCTCCACCGCCGCGAGCTCGGCGCAGCCTTCACCAACGCCATCCGCGCCAGTGTCCTCCGCTGCCTCGGCTACGAGGTCACGGTGACCGAGCTCGCAGACTCGGAGCACAGCCCGAAGAACGAGCTGATCCTCGGTCGCCGCGTGGGCCGCTTCCACAAGCCGGAGCGGGCCCGTCTTGCGGCGCTGCTGGCGTCGCTGCCCATTGTGCCGATGCTGGTCAGCGCGCTGCTCCCCGAACTGCTCCCGTCAGGCGGTCAGAGTTCGATCCAGCCTTCGACGGAGCTGCCGGGCGTCGCCGATACCGACGCGTAGAGCGCTGCGACCTCATCGTCAGCCAGTCGCCGCCAGCTGCCGGGCTCTGCCACATCGCTGAGCGACTGGGTGGCGTAGGTGAT
>CAIWGR010000028.1 GCA_903912275.1 uncultured delta proteobacterium | reverse complement strand
CAGAGCCGCGAGGCGCTCGACGGCAAGAAGACCATCTTCCAGGAGATCTCCGGCGGCGAGGAGAACCTCCAATTCGGCAAGCGCACCATCAACGCGCGGGCCTACTGCGCCAGCTTCGGCTTCCGCGGCGCCGACCAGCAGAAGGCCGTGGCCAACCTCTCCGGCGGCGAACGGAACCGCCTGCACCTCGCCAAGCTCCTCAAGAGCGGCGGCAACGTCATCCTGCTCGACGAACCCACGAACGACCTCGACGTCGAGACGCTGCGCGCACTCGAAGAGGGCCTCGTCGACTTCGCCGGTTGCGCCGTCATCATCTCGCACGATCGCTGGTTCCTCGACCGGGTCGCCACCCACATCCTCGCCTTCGAAGGCGACGGCCATGTGGAGTGGTTCGAAGGCAACTTCCAGGAGTATGAGAAGGACCGCCACCGCCGGCTCGGCCTGCAGCCCGGCGAGACCAAGCCCTTCCAGTACAAGCCGCTGGTCCGCTGAGAGCGCGCGGCCTTCGGGCTGCGGCCTCCAACGAGAAACGCCCCAACGAGAAACGCCACCGTGCAGCGATGCAGGGTGGCGTTCTTGCGAGCGGGCCGCGTGTCGCGGCCCAGCGTCGAGACTAGAGCTGCGAGGCCTTGATGGCGAACGAGACGATCGACACGTCAAGCGTCGTCGGGAAGGCGGGGAAGCCCGGGAAGATGGGGGCGCCGGCGATCTCGGTGGTGCCGATGGCGCCGCCTGTCGAGCACTCCGCGGTCACGCTATCGTCGTACCGCGAGACGCTCAGACGGGTGGAGAACGGGGCTGCGGCGTCGGAGGTGATCCCGGCCGAGCCGTCAGTGGTGGACACATTGCAGGAGAGCGACCAGGCGAGGGGTGCCGTGAAGGCCCACTCGCCGAGGCGGTAGGCGGCGAGCGGATCGGCGACGGTCACCTCTTGCACCGTGTTGGCCGAGATGGTGCAGCCAATGAAGGAGACGGCGGTGGGCGTCGTCGGACCGGGGATGATTCCGGCGACCGTAATCTCGGTGTCGGTGTCGGCGAGGTTGGCAGAGATGTTCTGCAGCGTCGCGCGGCCGTTGTCGTCGAAGACCACCGTGGCGAGCGCCGAGGCGAGCGGGAGGATGACCTCCGACGGCGCGGGGGGCGGGCCGATTGGCAGCAGCGACTGGGCCGAAAGGGAGAGGATGAGAGCCGACGGTTCGCCGCCGATGTCGGTCAGGACGGTGTAGGTCTGCGGGGCATCGCAGAGGTTGCCGAAGCCATCGTCGTCGATGTCGAGCTGGTGGAGGTTGGCCACCGCCGGGCAGTTGTCGACCTCGTCGGGGATGGTGTCGCCATCGGCGTCGCTGAAGAGCGGGTCGGTGCCGCCGCTGCCCGCGCCCGAGCCGCTGCCCGCGCCCGAGCCGCTGCCGGTTTCGGTGGCGATGCAGCCCGAGGTGTCGACCGCGGTGCAATCCAGCGAGCAGCCGATGAGGCCACCTGCGAAGCCAGGCAGCTCGGAGCAGGCCGTGGCGACGCTGCCGAAGCCGTCGCAGGCCTCAGAGCCCTCGACCGTGCCGTTGCCGCAGACGCTGTCGGCGCAGCCGGCCTCGGAGATGGTGCAGGCGTCGCTGCAGGCAAGGTCTCCGCCCCAGAAGCCGCGACCGCGGCAGGAGTCGGCCCCGAAGGAGCCACCGTCGCACTCCTCCAAGCCGCTCTCCACGACGCCGTTGCCGCAGATGCTCTCCAGGCAGGCCGTGGTGTCGAAGTGGCAGTCGGCGCCGCAGAGCACCTGGCCCGAACCGCCGGGCGCAAAGCCCTGGCCCACGCAGGAGGTCAGCACAGCCACGGTCGCCTCGCAGTCCTCCGAGCCAGAGACCGTGCCGTCGCCGCAGATGGCATCGGCGCAGCCCGTCACGTCGAGGGTGCAATCGGCAGCACAGCTCAGGTCGCCGCCGATGAAGCCGAGCAGCGTGCAGGAGCGGCCGCGGAAGTCGGCGCCGTCGCAGGGCTCGAGGCCCGCCGCAACACCGTCGCCGCAGACGTTTGCCGTGGTATCCGGAACCGTGGTATCGACAGCGGTATCGGTAACGGTCGTGTCGGTCGCCGTATCATCCGGCGTGGTGTCGGTGACCGTTGTGTCATCGGAAATCTCGAAGTCGGTGTCGGTGACGCCCGTGTCTTCTGCGATGGTGTCGGGCCGCGTCCGCGCGTCATCGTCCACGGCTCCGGAGCCGCCCGCGTCGACGACCTCGGTGCCCGTCGTCGCATCGTCGCCGCAAGCAGCCAACAGGCCACCAAGCAACAGGCCACTGCCCAGCATCAACCGCCAGTTCGTCATCTTCCTCTCCGTGGTGGGCAGAGCCGCTTACTCCGCGTTGAACAATCGGACCTGATACTCGCAAAGGGGCGCGAGCGGGTAGCAAAAAGTGCGGCTGCCCGCTCCGCGATTGCCCAGATTCACAGGGGCGAATAGAGGCCGGCAACGCTCTTCACTCGGCAACCATGACTGCAGCCGTTTCAGCCCTCACCGACCGCCGCATCGGCTTCCTCCGCGCCCTCGAGGCAGAGGCCATCCACATCTTTCGCGAGGCGGTGGCCAGCTTCGAGCGCCCTGTCATGCTCTACTCCATCGGAAAAGACTCGGCGACGCTGGTGCACCTCGCCCGCAAGGCCTTCGCGCCCGGCCCGCTGCCCTTCCCGCTCCTGCACGTCGATACCACCTTCAAGTTCCGAGAGATGATCGCCTTCCGCGACGCCTTCTGCGCCGCCGAACAGCTCCCGCTCCTCGTTCACCAGAACCCCGACGCGGTAGCAGCCGGAATCAACCCCTTCGACCACGGCAGCCAGACCCACACCCGCATCTGGAAGACCGAAGGGCTCCTGCAGGCACTCCGCCTCCACCGCTTCGACGCCGCCTTCGGTGGCGCCCGACGCGAAGAGGAGAAGTCGCGCGCTAAGGAGCGCATCTTCTCGCTCCGCTCCACCGACCAGGCCTGGGACCCCCGCCGACAGCGCCCCGAACTCTGGGACCTCTACAACACCCACATTGGGCCCGGCGAGACGATGCGGGTCTTCCCGCTCTCCAACTGGACCGAGCTCGACATCTGGCTCTACATCCACCTTGAGCAGATCCCCGTGGTGCCGCTCTACTTCGCCGCGCCCCGCCCCGTCGTGGAGCGCAACGGCGCGCTTATCATGGTGAACGACGACCGCCTGCCGCTCGCGCCCGGCGAGCAGCCCGCGATGCGCTCGGTCCGCTTCCGAACGCTCGGCTGCTACCCGCTCACGGGAGCCGTGCTCTCCGAGGCCACGACGACCGTCGACGTCGTCGAAGAGATGCTCGACGCCCGCACCTCGGAACGGCAGAACCGGCTCATCGACCACGACGCCAAGGGCTCGATGGAGCAGAAGAAGCGGGAGGGCTACTTCTGATGCAGACCTCCGACCGCATCGCACGCCACCTCGCCAAGGACCTCTTCCGCTTCGTCGTCACCGGCTCCGTCGACGACGGCAAGTCCACCCTCCTGGGCCGGCTCCTCCTCGACGCCGGCGCGCTCTTCGAAGACCAGCTCGCCGACGCCACCCTGCTCGGGCCGGACGGCATCCCTCACCTCGACCTCTCGCTCCTCACAGACGGCCTCCTCGCCGAGCGCGAGCAGCAGATCACCATCGATGTGGCCTACCGCTACTTCGCGACCGAACGGCGCAAGTTCATCGTCGCCGACACCCCCGGCCACCTCCAGTACACCCGAAACATGGTCACCGGCGCCAGCACCGCAGACGCTGCGCTGCTGCTCGTCGACGCCTCCCGCGGCCCCACCGAACAGACCCGACGCCACGCCTTCGTCGCCGCCCGTCTTGGCCTCCGAGAACTCATCGTCTGCGTGAACAAGATGGACCTCGTGGGCTGGAGCAAGGAGCGGTTCGACAGCATCACGGCAGAGCTCACCGCACTCCTCGCCGAGACCGGTTTCGCGCGCTGCCACATCATCCCGGTGAGTGCCACGCTGGGCGACAATGTGGCGCGGCGCAGCGAACAGCTCCCCTGGGCGCCGGCAACGCTCCTCGAACTGCTCGAGACCCTGCCGCTCCCCCCGTCGAGCAACAGCGCGCCGGTGCGGCTCTGGGTGCAGCTCCTGCTGAAGTCCGGCGACGGCGTGCGACGCTACGCAGGAACGCTGGCAACGGGCCGCATCACCGTCGGCGACCGGCTCCTCCTCCTGCCGAGCGAGCTCGAGATAGGCGTGACGGAGCTAACCGTCGCAGGCAAGTCGAGCGACAGCGCGGTGGCCGGCGAGAGCATCGCCATCCGCTTCGACCGCGAGGTTGACTGCGCGCGCGGCGACCTCCTCTGCAGCATCGATGCGCCGGCTCAGACTGCCTCACGGTTCGAGGCCGCGCTGGTCTGGTTCGGCGACCAGCCGCTCCGCGCAGGCGTCCGCCTCCTCCTCCGCATCGGCAGCCGTGAGACCACCGCGACCATCACGGAGCTGCTCGACCGGACCGACCTCGACCGGCTGACCACCTCCTCCACCGACCGGCTCGACACCAACGACCTCGGCCGCGTGAGGATCTCGACGCTGGACCCGCTGCCCTTCGACCCCTTCGAACTTTGCAGGGCGACCGGCGCCTTTGTCCTCATCGACCCGACCAGCCGTGCAACGGTCGCAGCGGGCATGCTCGCTGCCCCATCGGAGGAGCGACCCTCAGAGAGCGCGCCGCCGAGCGGACTCGAACGGCAGCGCCGGCTCGGACATGGACCCCTGCTCATCAACATGCCAGCCGGGGCGGAGACCGCCGCGCTCGATCGGCTCGAACGCCGCCTCTTCGATGCAGGCTTTGTGACCGCGCAGGCCGCTGACCGTTCAGCCGCGACGCGTCTGCTTCATGCAGGGCTTGTGGTCCTATCCACCACCCAGCCTCTCGATGCGATGCCGGCCGTCACCCTCTCGGACAGCAACGAAGCGGACTGGTGGCAGCAGCTCGAACCCCTGCTCGGTCCGCTGCGCGGACGCTAGGGCTCGGGGCGCCAGCGCACGTCGCCCTTCCGGACTGCCGGCACCCCCGCAATCAGGCTGTAGGGCTCGAAGGTGCTGCCCTCGGTCACCACCGCGCCCGCCGCGACGATGGAGTGATGGCCGATTGTGGAACCCATGAGGATGGTGGCGTTGGAGCCGACAAAGCAGTGGTCGCCCAGCACAACCGGCGCCCGGTCGACCGCACTGTAACTGCGCTCGGTGATGGTGCGGCGGGCCGAACTGTGGGTAACGAGCTGCGCCCCGCTCGAGATGTTACAGCCGGCGCCGATGGTCAGACCGCCGGAGCCGTCAATCACGCAGAAGGCCCCGATCCAGACCCCCTCGCCGATGACAGGCTCGCCGACGACCCAACTGTGGGCATTGTAGGGATTGGCGGGGAGCGATTCGAGCTTCGACATGAGCGACTCCGCGGTACAGCAGCGTTGCGACTCTGCGGCAGCAGCGCCCACGGAGCAAACTTTGCGCGGTCGAAGCTACCGACGAGCCGAGAAGGCCCAGGAGGTGGTCGAAGAGGCGGTGGCGATGAAGCGCTCCGAAGGCTGCAGGCAGACCGCAGCTCCGCAACGCGCCCTTGACAACGTTGCGAGCCGAAAGTACCACGCCGCTCCAGTCTCTTTGCGGGCCGTGGCGCAGCCTGGTAGCGCACTTGCATGGGGTGCAAGGGGTCGCAAGTTCGAATCTTGTCGGCCCGACTTTGAGACCTTCGCGGGGGTGGCTTCGGCCTCCCCCGCGACTCGTTTTTGCCTGCTCTGAGCCGCGCGGCGCGTTGCACCACCAACCGCACGCTTCAGCCACGCCTTTGCGGTTCCCTCTGGCGGTGATTCCCTGTATCTGAGCGCCGAAACTCCTCCTTCGGAGACCCCTCCATGCGTTCCAGGCTCCTCGCCCAACTCTGTTCGATCGCTGCCTGCGCGCTGCTCGCCGCCTGTTCCGGCGACGACACCGCCAGCGCCGTGACCGGCGAACCCGACACCGCCGCCGATACGACGGCCGACATCTCGCCCGACGGCAGCGCCGACGCAGCTCCCTCCTGCCCCGACGGCTGCCGCGACGGCGACCCCTGCACCCTCGACAGCTGCAACGCGGCCGACGGCACCTGCGCCCACGCCCCGCTCGAGGTCTGCTGCCCCGACGACCACTGCCAGATTGGCGGCGCCTGCATCCCCAACCAGGCCGTCAACCCCGACAACAGCTGCCAGACCTGCCAGGTCGCCGTCGATGCCGAAGCCTGGACCGCAGACAATGCTGCTACCTGCGACGACGGCGACGCCTGCACCGAGTCAGACCGCTGCGAGGCCGGACGCTGCATCGGCGACGCCCGCATCTGCGCGGACGAAGACCCCTGCACCATCGACTCCTGCGACGCCGAAACCGGCGCCTGCACCACCGCCCCCAACGAGGGCGGCTACTGTGATGACAGCAACGCCTGCACCCGTCAGGACCGCTGCACCGCCGGCGTCTGCGCCGGTACCGTGGGCCCCGCCTGCGACGACCAGAACCCCTGTACCGCCGACAGCTGCGACAGAGCGCAGGGCTGCGTCGCAACCCCCGTCGCAGACGGCACCGCCTGCGCCGACAGCCTCGCCTGCACCACCGCCGAGGTCTGCCAAGCCGGCCAGTGCGTGGTCCGGCGCAACAGCTGCGACGACACCAACCTCTGCACGGCCGATTTCTGCACAGAAGGCTCCGGCGATAGCGCCGGCTGCGGCCACCGCGACCTCACCCCGCTCTGCGCCGACAGCAACCCCTGCACCGACGAGACCTGTGACCCCGCCCAGGGCTGCGTCT
>CAIWGR010000027.1 GCA_903912275.1 uncultured delta proteobacterium | reverse complement strand
TCTTGGATTTCGGTGATGGTCATCTCGGGGCCCTGGGTGCCGACGACGGCGAGGGCGTCGTCGCGCATCTTGAGCATGGGGCCATGGGTGGAGCGGCTGCTGGCGGTGACGAAGTCCCAGGCCAGGGTGAGGCTGCTGCGGTCGAGGCCTGCGGCGGCGAGCGGGGCGAAGACCTCTTCTTCGAAGCGGGGCACGCGGGCGACGAGCTCGGGGTCGCGGAGGGCGGTGCCGTCGCGGAGGGCTGTGAAGGCGGCGGAGGGGGCAATCGTCGCGCCCGTCGCGTCTGTCAGGTTGCGGAAGGCGACGAGGTAGTGGGCCGCCTCGTCGAGGATGACGCCGGGCCGGACGAAGAGGATTTTGGCGGCGGGGTCGGCCTCCTGCGCGTCGAGCTCGACCCAGTAGGGGACCCGGGTGAGCGAGCCGTCGGCTGCGACCTTGAACCAGAGGATGGGTGCATCGGCGGCGAGCGAGGGGGCGAGGTCATCCTCGGTGGCCATGGCCGAGATGTCGAGGTTGGGGAAGAGGGCCATGAGGGGCGAGCCGACGGAGTAGCCGTCGAGCCGCTCGAAGAGGGCGGGGTTCATGTGGGCGCCGGCGAGGCCCGAGGCGATGGAGGTGGGGCCGAAGGCGAGGTGGTAGCCGGTGACCGTGGCGGGGTCGGCCTCGAGGTAGAGGTTGGAGGGCCAGGGGAGGGTGCAGTTGGATGGGTCGAGCGGGTCGCAATCGCCGCGGGGTGCGGGTGCGACGGCGCCCGTGTCGCCTGAGCCGTCTGCGGAGCCCTCGGTGTCTGCGGCGGTGTCACCCGAGCCGTCGGTGGAGGTGTCTGCGGCATCGCCGGAGCCGCCCGTGTCGGCGGCGGTGGTGGTCTTCTTGTCGTCGCTGCAGGCCGTGAGCAGGGCGGTGGAGCAGAGGAGGAGGGCGAGCAGGCGGTGGTGGGGCAACATGGGACCTCGAATCACAGGGAAGGGGGCGGAGATACCGCTGCGGTGGCATGGCTGGCAACCGAAAGCGATGACGCGGTGCGGCTGTGCGGGGTTGCGCCTGGTTCGTGCAATCGGGGCTGCTGCGTGGCAGAGTATTGGCATGGAGGAGGCGACGACAGCGGTGGCACGGGAGGATGCAGAGGCGGCCTATGCGCGGGCCGAGGCTGCGACGCGGCGGAGCCGTGCCCCCTCCGATACGCTCAAGCGGGTGCTGGGGCTCTTCTTTGGGGCGCCCTCGACCCGCTGCATCGTGCTGGCGATCGCGGGCAGCATCGCAGCGCGGCTGGGTGCGGGCCCTGTCTCGATGGTGGAGCTGGCGCTGATGGGCGGCGTCTTTGTGGCCTGGCCCTTTGGCGAGTGGTCGGCCCATCGCTGGCTGCTGCACATCCGGCCGCGTCGCATCTTGGGGCTGTCGTTCGACCCCTACTTCGCTCGGCGTCACCGGGAGCACCACATGAACCCGTCGGACTATCCGCTGGTCTTTCTGCCGGTGCGGGTCGTTCTTAGCGCCTATGTTGTCTTCTCCGCGCTTCTCTTCGCGGCGAGCGGCGCGCGGGCGCTGACCTTCGGCGTGATGGCGGCCATCTCGGCCGCGGCGCTGGTCTATGAGTGGCACCACTTCATTGCCCACACCGACTACGCCCCCTCTTTGCGCTGGCAGGCGGAGGTGGTGCGCCGCCACCGGTTGCACCACTACAAGTCGGAGCGGCGCTGGTTCGGCTTCACGGTGCCGGCGGTTGACGACTGGTTCGGCACGGGCGGCGCGGCGGCCGACGCCGAGCGGTCGCGGACCACGCGGACGTTGGGGATGTGAGGTGTGCGAATCCCAACCCATCGGGCGCAGTCAAAACTCCTTGTCAGCAATGGGTGGTTGGCGGTTGAATCAAGCCTTCACCTCCTCTCGGAGTCGCCGATGCAGCATCGACTCTTGCTCGTCTCAATCGTCTCTCTCGTTGCTGGCTGCGGGGCGGAATCGACCGCTTCGGGTCGTACCAGCGGGGGCGGGGCAGACGATGTTCGGGTGGGCGGCGACACCGAAGGGTTCGGCGACGCCTCGGTGACAGATGCCGCGTTGCAGGACACAGGCTTGGCCGACACGGCCGGTGAAGAGACGACGCCGGCGGATACCGAGCTGGCCGACACCGCCGTTGAAGATACGACGCCGGCGGACACGGGCAGTCCCGACACGACGCCCGCAGACACGGGAACCGCAGACACCACCCCCGCAGACACAGGGGTCGCTGATACTGGCTCCGAGGCGCCCGGACCCCTCCCCGACATGGGCAGCGCCCCGCTCGGCTTCCTGGGCTCCGTCCCCATCGGCTCTTCCGGTGGCGCCTGCGGCACGGGGTCCTGGTGGTGGGGCTTCAACGTCGGCTCAGACAACATGAGGCCGGGCGGGAACTGCATCGCGTGTCACGCCGGCAACGGAGGTCCCGACTACACCTTCGCAGGTACCGTCATGGCCGGTTACAACGATGCCGACGACTGCCGCGGCGTGCCCAACGTGCAGGTCGAGATCCTCGACGCGAACGGCAACCTCGCGCTTACCATGACCGCCAACGCGGCCGGTAACTTCTCCTCCACCAACGGTGGCGTGGAGCTTCCCTACTCGGCGCGCGTTCGCATCGGCGACCGGGTGCGGGAGATGACCACGCAGACCTACAATGGCGACTGCAACTCCTGCCACACGACAGCCGGCGCTGACCTTGCGCCCGGCCGTGTGGTGCTGCCCTAGGCCTCCCAGGCGAAGGTGGCGGGGTTCCAGCGCTTCCAGGCGCCCTCGAAGTCGCGCCAGACGGAGGCGTCGCCCGTGCGGGTCTGCAGGCGGGTGACCTCGAAGGCTGCGTCGAGCTCTGCGTCGGCGATGCGGGCCGAGGCGGCCCGTTCGGCGATGGCGTAGAAGTCCACGTCGAAGCTGGTGGCAGAGACCGTGGCGATGGAGAAGCCGTTGCGGTCGATGTCGGCCAGCGCGAGGTGGGGGTTGGGCTTGGTCTCGGGCGAGACGAGCAGCTCTTCGACGAGCAGGGCGAGGGCCGCGGCGCCGGCGTCGCGGAGGCTCGGATCGGCGGAGGCGGTCTTGAGCAGCAGCGTCTTGTAGGTGCCCGAGGAGAGCGATGACCCCACATATTCGACGAGCGCCGCGCTGCCGTCGGCCTTGGGGAGCGTGCCGGCGAAGAAGGCATGGATGTCGCCCGTGATGGCGACCAGGTTGGGCACGGCGGCGAGCCGCTCGACGAGCGCGGCGCGGCGCGACGGCATGCCGTCCCAGTCTTCGACGGAGAGGAGGAACTTCTGCTTGAAGT
Source organism: uncultured delta proteobacterium (assembly GCA_903912275.1). Classification (GTDB taxonomy): domain Bacteria; phylum Myxococcota_A; class Bradymonadia; order REDH01; family REDH01; genus CAIWGR01. The sequence continues at coordinate 292 of CAIWGR010000027.1, read as the reverse complement.
CGTCGGGGAGCCGGAACCCCGTCACGTCGACCACGCGCTGCTGCAGCGTGAAGGAGTTGGCCCAGACCTTCCAGGAGGCGTCGGAGCCGGTGAGTCCGTCGACGAGCCACTGCTCCTGGGTGCTGCCGTGCGCCTGCTGGACCTCGGGGGCGGCGCGGTAGAGCAGGTCGCTGATGAGGAGGTAGGGCTCCTTGCGGGCGAGGTAGCGGGAGCCGATCTGGCTGAAGAGGCCGCTCTTGCCTGTGTGGTGGATGGCGAGGCCGCGGGGCAGGCCGTCGAGTTCGGCGGCGTT
>CAIWGR010000026.1 GCA_903912275.1 uncultured delta proteobacterium | reverse complement strand
GCCGCGCCCCGCGTGACCGCCGCGGTCAAGGCCGTTCCAACAGGCGGCAGCGGTGGCTCCTTCCTCTCAGGTGACCTTGTCGCCGGCCGCGTCATCCGCGTCGGCCGCGACGCCGAGAACGACATCGTCCTCGACGCCGCGATGGTCTCCGCCTTTCACTGCACCATCACGCTCGTCAGCCGCGATCAGGTCACTGTTCAGGACCTCGGCAGCACCAACGGCACCTTCCTCAACGACCGCACGAGCCGCATCTCCGAGGCCGCTGCATCGCCCGGCGATGTGCTCTATCTCGGCAGCTACCGCCTCCCGCTCGCCCGCGTCGTCAAGCTGCTCTCGGGCGGCGGTCGGCGCGCCAACGAGCTGCCACTGCCGGCCCGCTCGCCCTTCACGATTGGACGCGAGGCGACCGCGGTCGACCTCGTCCTCGACAAGCCCCAGATCTCCCGCCGCCACCTCGAGGTCCGCCGCGTCGGCGACGCCTTCGAGGTCACCGACCTCGGCAGCGCCAACGGCACCTTCCTCAACGGCACACGCATCGTCGGTGCGGTCCGCGTCACGGCTGCCGATCGCCTCTCCGTCGGAAGCCTCCAGTTCCGCCTCGACCCCGCCGCCGGCGTCCTCCGAAAGGAGTATCTCGGCGACATCATCCTGCAGGCCGAAGGTGTCTCCGTCGATGTGCCAGACGCCAAGTCGCCCGGCGGCCGCAAGCGCATCCTCGACAACGTCTCCTTCACCGTCTTTCCCACCGAGTTCGTCGGCCTGATGGGCCCCTCGGGCGCCGGCAAGACAACCCTGATGATGGCCCTCAACGGCTACGCGGTCCCCAGCGAAGGACAGAGCTTCCTCAACGGAACCGACCTCTACGAGAACTACGACGCCTTCCGCGGAAACATCGGATATGTCCCGCAGGACGACATCATCTTCCCGCAGCTCACCGTCTACGAGTCGCTCTACTACACCGCCCGCCTCCGCCTGCCGGCCGACACCAGCCACGAAGAGATCGACGCCAAGATTGAGCGCATCCTCGCCAAGCTGGAGATTCAGCAGACCCGCGACGTGCAGATCGGCGACGCCATCCGAAAGGGCATCTCCGGCGGCCAGCGCAAGCGGGTCAACCTGGCGCAGGAGCTCATCACCGAGCCGGCGCTGCTCTTCCTCGACGAGCCCACCAGCGGCCTCGCCTCCGAAGACACCATCAACGTGATGCGGCTGCTCCGCGGCCTTGCGAACGACGGCAAGACCATCCTGCTCACCATCCACCAGCCCTCGCTCGAGGCCTACCGGCTGATGGACAGCGTCATCTACCTCGTCCAGGGCGGCATGGCCTACTACGGCCCCACCTACCCCGACTCCATCGCCTACTTCCACCCCGAAGTGACCGACCCGGCGGAGCTCGAGCAGCTGCTAAACGACCCCGCCGCCGCCCTCCGCCCGCTCGCCCATGAGCAGCGAGATGCGCTCTCCGCTCCCACCGCCGAAGAGCGGCAGCAGCGGGTTCGTGAACTCATCGACGGCCGCGCCGCAACCTACGCCGCCTCCACCTACCATCAGGAGCTCGTCGTCGAGCGGCGCGTCGGACAGCGCTCCGTCGAGCTCCGCGCCGGCAGCAAACAGAAGACCAACCGCCGCGGCCTCTGGCGACAGTGGCGCATCCTCAGCGAGCGCGCCGCCCGTATCAAGTGGAAGGATCGGACCAACACCGCCATCCTCACCATGCAGGCGCCCATCATCGCTGCGGTCCTCGCCTTCGTCTTCTCGCGCGGCGGCACCACCTACTTCGACCAGCTGGCCCGCGGCCCCGCAGCCCTCTTCCTCCTCGTCGCCTCCGCCGTCTGGTTCGGCTGCTCCAACTCCGCCCGCGAGATCGTCGGCGAGCAGGCCATCTACCGCCGCGAGCGGATGGTCAACCTCATCATCCCCAGCTACGTCCTCTCCAAGTTCGCCGTCCTCGGCGCTGTCTGCGCGCTGCAGTGCGCCGTGCTGCTTGGACTGACCTACGCCCCGCTCCATCTCTCGGGGAGCCCCTTGGTCATGTATGGCCTGCTCCTGCTCACCTCGCTCGCCGGCCTAGGGATGGGGCTCACCCTCTCGGCGCTCGCCAACAGCTCCGAAGCCGCCATCGCACTCGTTCCGTTGCTCCTCATTCCGCAGATCATCCTGGGTGGCGTCATCATGCCCATCCAGGACCTCTCGCCGGCCATGCGGACGCTCGCCTCCACCATGGCGGCCCGCTGGGGCTTCGAGGCGATGCTCCATGCCGAGTATGGCGACGACGACCTCTCCGCGATGCAGAAGGAGTGCGGCATCCCCGACTGCGTCTGGGGGGTGAACCCGGCCACGAGCAAGTTCATCTACTACCCAGGCGACCCGACGAAGCGCGAAGCCGCCGCCTCCATGGCCGGCATCGCTGCCGTCGGCGAGGGGCTCATCCCCGCTGTCGAACCGACCGTCTCCAGCGCCGTCTGTCAGGCCTTCTGTGTTGCCATCCAGAATGGCCACGATGTGACCCCCCTCGACCGCTCCTTCGGCGCCAGCGACGCCGACCCGCTCCGCGCGGAGGCCAAGCAGGAGATCGCCGTCGTCGGCCAGGCGCTGGGCCAATATGAGGCACCGGGCCCGAGCCGGCGGACGAGCCTTGCTACCAGCGCCGGCGTCCTGCTTGGCGGCAACCTCTTCCTCCTCATCCTCGTCATCGCCATCCTCCGGGCCCGAGACGTCGAGGTCGAGTAGCCGCTAGGGCTGTCCGGAACCGGCGACGGCCGGCGCGGCAGCTGCCGCATCGACGGGTAGCGCAGGGAGCGAACAGGCAGGAAACTCCTCGCGCAGACGGGCCGCAAAGGCGGTCAGCTCCTGCTGGCGTGGCTCCAGTATCGCCCGCTCGTACTCAAGCAGCAGCGCACTGCCGAAGGCCTCCTTCAGCCGGTCGAGCGATCGCTCCACCTGGGTCGCTGTCATCGTCGCGTCGGTGCACGGGTCGGAGCCGTCGCGAAGCGCGACCCGCCCCCGACCGTAAAACTGAATCGCCTTGAGCAGCTCCGCATCGAGTTCGGCGAGCTGGCTGTCGAATCGGACCCCCGCCGCCTGCTTCCGAAGCAGGGGAGGGCACCGCTCGGAGAGGGCGGTGAGGGAGAGCATCACGCTGTCGAGTTCGGC
>CAIWGR010000025.1 GCA_903912275.1 uncultured delta proteobacterium | reverse complement strand
GGCCTTGGCGACGCGCCAGCCGACTGGGTCGTTGTAATCGCTGCCGTCGGCTAGCTGCACCGCAAGGACGAGCCCGGTCTGGCGCACCTCGGCCACGCCGGGCCACTGCCGCCAGTCGGCCGTCGCGCGCTGCATCTGCTCGGCGCGGAGGGCCGACTGCTCCAGGATGCCGTCCTCTGCGAAGGCATCGAGTGTTGCGATGGCTGCGGCGCAGCCGAGCGGGTTTCCGCAGTAGCTGTGGCCGTAGTGGAACATGCGCGGGCGCTCGCCGCGGAAGGCGTCGAAGAGCTCCTCCGTCGCAAGGGTCACCGCGAAGGGCAGAGAGCCTGCAGTCAGGCCCTTCGAGAGGCAGAGGAGGTCGGGCGTGATGCCGGCCTGCTCACAGGCAAACAGGGTGCCTGTGCGCCCCATGCCGACGAAGACCTCGTCGGCGATGAAGAGGGCGCCCGCCTGCTTTGCGAGCGCATACATGCGCCGAAGCGTGGCGGCGCTGTACATCCGCATTCCACTCGCGCCGAGGATCAGCGGCTCGACGACCACCGCGGCTACCTCGGGGCCACGCGCCGCGAGCAGTGCATCGAGTGCGCCGACCATCTCCAACTCCCAGCCAGTTCCCGTTGCGCCTGCGCCTGCCGGCACTGGAAGGACCTCGAAGAGCAGCCCCTCGAGGCGGTGTCGGAAGGCCGCGATGCTGCCGAGCGAGACCGTTCCGAGCGTGTCGCCGTGGTAGGCGCCTTCGAGGGTCACGAAGCGCCGGCGCTCGGTCTCGCCCCGCTGCTGCCAGGACTCATAGGCGATGCGGATGGCGACCTCGACGGCCGTGGAACCGTTGTCGGAGAAGAAGGTTCGCGTGAGCCCGGGCGGAGCGACTGCGGCGAGCCGCGCAGCAAGCGTCGCAGCTGGCGCGTGCGTGGCACCACCGAACATCACATGGGAGGCCTTGTCGAGCTGCGCATGGAGCGCCTCACGGACCCGCGGATAGCCGTGGCCGAGGTTCGAGACCCACCAGCTGCCGCTGCCGTCCATCCAGCGCTGACCGTCTTCGTCGGTGAGCCAGATGCCCTGGGCAGAGGCGATGACGAGCGGGTCTTTCGTCACCCATTCATCGTGCTGCGTGTAGGGGTGCCACACATGGCGGTGGTCCAATTCGACGATGTCGGCTCGGGTCAGCGCCATGGGCTTCAGCGCTTCGTCAGCATGAGGCAGGAGACGGTTGCGTCGATGGCGAGGTAGCGGATGCGGACGCGCGCCCGGTCGTTCCACAGTGTCTGGAGCGCCACCTTCGAGGCCAGGCGCTGGCTCCCGGTGTGCGTGAGGCCATCGACCCCCTCGAACTCGTAGGTCACCCAGAACTCCGAGCCGCCGATTGGGCTCACCCGCTCGATCGCTTCGAGTGTGCGGGGGTTGGCGACCTCACCGCCGCTTTTGAGCCGCTTGGCGGCCTGCGTCCCGGCCGTGCGCGGCATGGTCAGCAGGAGCCCGATGAGGCCAAGGATTCCTGCCGCGACGAGGTAGGCGACCTTGTCGTAGCGGGCTGCGTAGCTCATGGAGAAGAGGGCGAGTCCGAGCGAGATGGCGATGGGCAGCAGCGCAGCGCGTGTGGCTCCATGACCGCCGGGCAGCAGCGCGCGGTAGAAAGGGCTCGCTTCGCGGCGGAGCGGAACGGGCTCAACGGTGGCTGACACGGCCGGAGAAGGAGCTGGCACAACCGGCGCCGCAACCGCTGGCGGAGGAGCCACGAGAACCGCCGGTGCTGGAGCGACGACAACGGCCGGTGCGGGCGCAACCGCCGGCGCCGCAACAACCGGTGCGGGTGCCACAACAACCGCTGGCGACGATGCGGGCCGGGGAAGGGCACCCATGCTGGGCGAGGAGATGGGCGAAGAAACAGGCTGGCTCGCTCCCTCCGGCACGACGATGCGCACCGCCGGGCCGTTGACCGCCTCCCAACGCTCCAGGGCCCGGAGCAGCGCGTCGACCGACGGGTAGCGGTCCTCCATCGCAGGCTCGAGGAGCAGGTCGAGGATGGCCGCGATGGCGGGGTCGTGGGTCAGGTGGGGGAAGACGTCGGGCTTGAGCCGCCGGATCTCGAACCGGGCCGGCTCGATGCCTGTGATGAGGTGCAGCGCAGTGGCGCCGAGCGCGTAGAGGTCGGTGGTGGCGTAGGCGCGGGCCTGAAACTGCTCTGGCGCCATGTAGCCGAAGGTCCCGACAACGCTCGAGCCGCCGGCACGCGGGTCGAGGACCGCCTCGCGCACGGCGCCAAAGTCGATGAGGACGCAGTCGCCGTTGGGTCGCAGCACCAGGTTCGAGGGCTTGATATCACGATGGTAGAGCGGCGGATTGCGCCCGTGGAGATAGCCGAGCGGCACGAGGCAGCTCTTCATCAGCCAGACGACCTCGGGGATGGGGATGGTGCCGCGCACCTCGAGGAGCTGCTGCAGCGAGGGCCCCTCGATGAACTCCTGCACGAGGTAGAAGGCGATGGTCTCTTCGCGCCGGTCGACGATGGTCTCGGTGAACTCAGGAACCTGCGCATGGTTGATGGTCTTGAGGGTGGCGCACTCGCGCTCAAAGAGCTCAATCTGCTTGGTGTGGCGCTGCTTGACGAGCTTGAGCTCCTTGATCGCGCGAAGCTGGCCGGAGCGCTGGTCGCGGGCAAGGTAGGTGCGGGCGTTGCCGCCTTCTCCGAGGAGCCGAAGGAGCTGGTAGGGACCGATTTCTCTGAGCACGGCGGACCTGCGTAGGTGTCGTGGGGGTGCGCCGCAAAGCGGAGCATCGCACGGATAGCAACCGCCGCGTATGGCCGCTATTTTTCTGCGCCGCCGCTGCCCGCGTGCGCACTCGGCTTGAGCCTTCGGGCGCGCTCGTAGACCTGCCAGAAGGCGTCGCCCTTGCCCTCCGCAGCCCGCAGCGTCACGGTATTCATCCCGGCGTGATCCATGCAGACCTCGGGGATGACCACATCGGGAGCGGGGCCGGTGTCTTCATCGAGCTCCTGGCCTTCAGCGGTGGCCAGATAGAGGTCGAGATCGATGAGCTCTTTGCTGCCGACAGCCACCACGCCGTAGCAGTGGCCAGCGAGGGCGGCGAAGGTGAGACGGGCCGAGTGGCCAGGGAGCAGGCTCTCTCGGTGGACAGGGCTCAGGGCCGTTGCTCCCGGGAGGTAGCGGTTGGCCAGCGCCTGCAGGTCGCGCCCGGCGAAGGTTTCCGGCATGGTTGCCTCCTCCAGCCCCAGAATCAGCGCCTCTCCGGCACCATCCGCGGAGACGCGGAGGTTGTAGATGCCGTCGCGCGGCGCCTCGAAGTGGACGATGACCGGCATCTCGTCGGGCGAGCGGTCCTCGGCGGCCTGCAGCCCGTCGGGCAGCGTCAGAACGAGGTCGAGGTCGATGTCGGAGGGCTGCGCATAGGCCATGAAGGCCACCCGCATTCCCTGCGTCAGCTTCACGGGTAGATCGCGCCGATCGGCTTTGGTGAACTTCCAGGGCACGGGCGCAAAGAGCGGTCGGCCTTGGGGCGCGAAGGTGGAGGCCAGCCGCGCAGCACCCCGCGCGAGCAGCTGCCCTGCACTCTCTGCGGAACCCTCGCCCGCCGCCGTCCCGGCGATGCGGGTCACTGTCAGGCCGCCTTGCGTCTCCGCGTTCGACTGCGCCGTCACGGAGGCGAAGGGCTCTTTGTTGCGGCAGCCCGTCAGGAGTGTCGCGACGCAGAGTGCCGCGAGGCAGGTTGTGCCTCGGATGAGTGCCCCGAGCGGGCCTCGCTGCGCGTCTGGGCTCGTCATGGCCGCGCTATGCTCCCTCTGTCTGCGAACTTCAAGTCTCGCCTGCGCGCGGGACCGCATTCGGCAGTGTTGCACGCCCTGTGGCGGCGAGGTACGGCCGCTCCGCCCAGCCCGCTGCTTTGGACGCCGCCATGGATTCGACCGCTACTCGAGACCCGCTCTCGCCACTCCAGCCCGCCGACCAAGGTCTCGTCATCGCAGGGCGCCGCTTCTCCTCCCGACTCTTCATGGGAACGGGCCGTTACCGGAGCCTCGACGCCCTCATGCGGACCATCGAGGCCTCCGGCGCAGAGGTTGTCACCGTCGCAGTGCGCCGCGTCGACCCCTCCGAACCCGATGAGTCCTCCCTCTTCGGCGCGCTCCGCCGCGCTGGACGATTCCTGCTCCCCAACACGGCCGGCTGCTACTCCGCGCGCGATGCCATCCTCACCGCACACCTCGCCCGCGAGGCCTTCGACACCCCGTGGGTCAAACTCGAGGTCATCGGCGACGACACCACGCTGCTCCCCGACCCCATCGAACTCCTCAAGGCAGCCACCCAGCTCGTCCGCGACGGCTTCGTCGTGCTGCCCTACACCAACGACGACCCCATCCTCGCCCTCCGGCTCCGCGACGCAGGTTGCGCCGCCGTCATGCCGCTCGGCAGTCCAATCGGCAGCGGCATGGGCATCCGGAACCCCTACAACCTCCGCATCATCCGCGAGCAGATCACGGAGCTGCCCGTCATCCTCGACGCCGGCGTCGGCACCGCCTCGGATGTGGTGCAGGCCTTCGAACTGGGCTGCGACGCCGTCCTGCTCTCCACCGCGGTCTCCGGCGCCAAACACCCCGCGCTCATGGCGGAGGCCATGCGTCACGCAGCGGCTGCAGGCTGGGCGGCACGCCAAGCAGGGCGCATCCCGCGGAAACTCCACGCGTCGGCGAGCTCGCCCGAAGAGGGCGGCTTCTGGTCGTAGCCCGCCTGTGCGAAGCGCCACTGTCGCGTTGCGCAGGGCGTCATGAT
>CAIWGR010000024.1 GCA_903912275.1 uncultured delta proteobacterium | reverse complement strand
TTGTTGCAGGCAGGCTCGTCGCTGATGCAGTCGTTGAGGCAGGTCTCGTCGCCGTGGCAGTAGCTGGTGCACTCTTCGCAGGGGGTGCTCGAGAAGACGGGGTGGCCTGGGAAGGCGGACTCGAACTCGCAGCTGCAGCAGCTCGAGTAGGGACCGGTCGTGCAGTTCTGGTCGCTGCCGCAGGTGGCGAGCGCATCGAGCTTCTCTTGGCAGCCAGACGAGACCGCAGCCTCGCAGCTGTTGAGGCAGCCAATCTCGTTCTCGCAGGCGCGGCGGCAGGCGCGCAGGCCGTCGCAGGTCTCGCCCGAAGTTGCCAAGGAGCAGAGGCCGAGGTCTTCGGTACAGCCGCTGAGGAGCGTGAGCCCGAGCGCGAACATGGAGCGGAGCAGAGGTCGGCGTTTCATGGTTGCGATCCGGAGCATGGAGGGAGAGGGCTGCGCTCTAGCAGAAGCCGTCCGCGGGCGGCAATTTGATGGGGTCGTTCGCAATCGGCCAGCCATCGGAGGCGGTCTCCGTGCCATCTGCCTCGAGCCAGAGCGCAGCACTGCACGGATGGTGGCGCAGGAGGTCGCGCGCCGCAGTGGGACCGAGCACAAAACAGGCGGTCGCGAGCGCGTCGGCCAGCGCGCAGGAGGCAGCGATGACGGTGACGCCACCGAGGCGGGGCACGGGGTAGCCTGTGCGCGGGTCAAGCAGGTGGTGGTAGCGTCGCCCCCGATGCTCGAAACCTGCTTCGTAGCTCCCGCTGGTTGCGACCGCGCCTCGCTGCAGCTGGAGCAGGCTGTGCAGGTTGGAACCCTGAGCATCGCGGATTGCGACCAGCCAACCGGCACCATCCGTGCCACCTCGGATGTCGCCGCCCGCATCAACAAGGAAGCGGGTTGCACCGGCTCCTTCGAGCGCCTCGCAGGCCAGGTCCACGGCCGCGCCCTTTGCGATGCCACCGAGTCCAATCCTGAGTCCGGCGTGGCTCTTGGTGACCGTTGGATACCGCCCCCCAACGAGCCGCATCGCTTGCAGGCCAACCTCCGCCAGCGCGGATGCAACCGCATCGGCGGCGGGTGGCTCCGATTGTCCACGGATGGGCCACAGCGCCTTGAGCGGGAGCCAGCTCGGGTCAAAGGCACCCGAGGATTCTCGCCAGACCTGCTCCGCGAGGTTGAGCAGCCAGAAGAGCCTCTGCGAGACCGGCACAGCGTGGTTCAGCGGCGCAGCCGCGATTCGCGAAAGGGCCGACGCGGGCTCCCACTCCGAAGCCTCGGTGCACCAGGTCTTCATGGCGTCGAAAGCGAGGTCAATCTGCTCTGTCGCACGTGCTGCATCGTCGTCATCCACGGTCACTGTGACGAAGGTCCCCATGAGTGGTCGTGTGGCGCGATGCAGAGGCAGTTCTTGGGCCGTCATGCTCCCTGCGCGTCGCTGCTGGTGGGCAGTCGCCAGAGTTCGAAGAGGGTCGCGACCGCCATGCTGCCGAGCGTTACCAGAAGCCCGATACCCGAGAGGGGCATAAGCCATCCCGCGCCCTCAACCGCGCGGAGAATCCAGGGTGCGCCGATGTGAAGCGCAACCGACAGGGCCCCCCCGAACACGCCTAGCTGCGTGATGCGGAGGCCGAAGCCGGCGAGTGCGAAGAGATGGGCGACGGTGAGCCAGATGAGGGGCATCACAAAGAGGTGGCCGTGGGTAACCTCGATCAGCCGCCGCCGGTTCATCGGCTCGACGCGGGTGATGGCCAGTTCGGGCGGGAGTTCCAAGACAAGGTCATCCGTCGCGTGCGCGGTCTGCGCGGGTAGCTCGCCGCCTGCGTAGTAGCGCGCTGCTGCCGCAGGCTCGAGCGTGGGGCCATCGCGGTAGAGGAGCGAAGCGACCGCCAGTCCCGTGAGGACAAAGAGGAGGAAGATGGAGTGCAGCGCGCGCGCCGTTGCATCGAGTGTGCGGAGCTGGCCCCGCCGTTTGCGGAAGTCGCGCATGGTTACCTCGCAGCAGGAATGAGCGCGGATGGGCGCTGTTGAAGAAGGTAGTCGAGGACGGCCGCGCTCTCCTCGGCGCCGCGGGTTACGGCGTACGAAGAGATCGTAGCGCCCGAGATGGCAGCGATATCGCGGCCGGGCCGCAGGGAGGAGGCCGCCGACTTGCCGGTGAACTGGCTCAGGAAGCGCTGCTCGCGCACCTCGCTGCCATAGGCCTCGCGGTAGCGCATGACCTCCATGCGGGAGATGGCGCCGGCAGGCGTGAATCGCGAGGCGTAGGTGATGGGCTCGTGCATGCCTCGCACCTCATCCACGACGGCGTAGCCCGTTACCTGCCCCGCCTTCGTCGCCACGAAGATGGTCCAGTCGCCGCGGACCGTACGTCCCGTCTTGAGCGTGAGCGCCGCCCGTTCCTGCGCAGACAGCGCCACCTTGGCGAACGAGACCCGTTCTGCGCCAGGAAAGAAGGAGCTCAGCAGCGCAGGCAGCTCCCAGTAGACGGTGGCCGCGGAGGCCTCCGACAGGGTGAGCAGCGTGGCCAGTCCGGCGATGGCCGGTGCCGAGAGAGGTGCCGTCGCGAGCGCGAGGGCGACGAGGGCAGGGTGAAGCTGGATGTGTCGGGTCATATAATTATGAAAATGGTTATCAAAATCAATCTTGCGTCGGATCGGAGTAGTGATAATGAAAGTCGTAATCAAGATGAAACGGTTCACCCCCGCTTACCCACTGAGGTCACCATGCGCCACGTCTTCCTCCTTGTTGCTTCGCTTCTCCCCACCGCTGCTGCCGCCGCACAGGAACTCAACCTGCCGCCCGCCCCTCCTCTCGTCGCGGCCGTGCCTGCCTCGTCGCTGGGCGGCTACGGCGAACTCCACATCTCCAGCGCCCTGGATGCCAACGGCAGCCGAGCGGGCGAGGTCGACTTCCACCGCTTCGTCCTCTTCTTCGGCCACCAGTACGATGAGAACTTTCGGTTCTACTCCGAGCTGGAGACGGAGCATGCCCTCGCCGGCGATGGTGAACCCGGCGAGGTCGAGCTCGAACAGGCCTTCATCGAGTATGGCAGCCAGACGCTTCCATTCCGGGTCCGCGCGGGCCTGGTGCTCGTCCCCTTCGGCCACCTGAACACCATCCACGAACCCACCGCCTTCCACGGGGTCGAGCGCCCCAAGGTCGACAACATCATCATCCCGACCACCTGGCGCGAGGCGGGCCTTGGCGTGGTCGGTTCGATAGGCAAGCAGGTGAACTACGAAGCCTATCTGATCTCCGGTCTGAACGCGGCTGAGTTCTCCTCCGAGAAGGGGCTGCGCGGAGGGCGGACCGGGGTTGCGGAGGCCTACGCGGGTGCGCCTGCGGCAGTAGCGAGGCTGCACGCAG
>CAIWGR010000023.1 GCA_903912275.1 uncultured delta proteobacterium | reverse complement strand
TGGCGCCGTCGACCTTTGCCTTCCAGCGGACGACCAACTTCCTCTCCGCGACCTTCCTCGCCGACAACTGCGACGATGCCGCACAGATTCCGGCACCGCCCGAAGACTGCGGCGAGGGTTCCGGTTCGGGCAACTAGGGGCGCGTAGGCGGTGCCGGAGGCTTTGCGGCCTTCGGTGCGACCGCCGCTGCGCTGATACGGCCAGCCAAGCCGTAGACCTCTGCGACGATGGGCGCGGCCAGCATGGCTGCGGCGGCCATGACGAAGGGGCCTCCGCGCGAGAGCGAGATTTGGAGGCGATGGTCGTCGAGCGCCTCGACCGTGACGAGCTTGAGGGCGTCGGCGACGGTGCCACCCGCTGAGCCCTCCTGTTCGGCGCTCAGCGTGGCCTTGGCGACTCCCTCCTGGACGGCGTCATGGAGCAGGGAGGCTGCGTCGGCTGCACCCGTGGGGAGCCAGACCGAGAGCACGGGCGAGAGGTCGGCGCGGAGCGAGAAGGCCACGACCTCGGCGCGGGCGAGGGCCTGCTGCAGGTCCGGGCGGGCCGCGTAGGAGACGATGGCGGCGAGGTAGGTGCGGTTGAGCATGAGCGCGAGGATGGCGTCGGAGGGAGGCAGGGTTGCGCCGTGGCTCCAGCTGCTGGCTGGCGAAGGAGGAGCGGCCAGCCGCGTTGCGATGGAGGGCTCGCCGCGGGCTGCAATCCAGCCGAGCCGCTTGTCGGTGGCGGTGTCGAGGCCGGCTGTCAGCGACTTGACCCAAGGGAGGTCGGCAGCGCCGGGATGGAGGACGACGACGCTGGCGTTGGTGGCCTGCTCGATGAAGAAGGCACCGGAGCCCTCGCTGTCGCCCCAGCCGCGGAGGCCGAAGGGATTGGCGCCGAGGGTGTGGGTGAGTTCATCAGTGTGGAGGGTGAAGGGGAGGAGGCCGAAGAGGCTGGGCAGGTGGGCACGGAGCAGCGCGCCGTTGTCTGCGAGGAGGAAGAGGGCGCCCCCCTTTGTCTCTGCGGAGGCGAGCGAGACGAGCGAGCGGGGGAGGTGGGGGGCCGGGCCGGCGATGCCGGAGCAGTCTTCCTGGAGCCGGACAGTCGGGGTAACGAAGGGGCCGGCGGGGAGCGGTCCGAGCGAGGAGCGCTGGATGAGGGTGGCGACAATGGCGGCAACGGTGAGGTTGTTGGCCGCGTTTCCGCAGGCTGGCGGGAGGAGCCGGAGCTGCTCGAGGCCGCCGTCTGTGGAGAGCGCGACGCGCGACCAGATGGCGCGATGGAGGAGGTCGGCGTAGTCCCAGAGCGGCTTGGTGGTGGGGGTCGCGTCGACCCGCTGCGACTCGATGAGCGAGCGCCCCATCTCAAAGCCGCGGGCTGTTGCCGGGGCGAGCCAGGGCTGCTGCGCGCTGTGGAGAACAACTGCGCTGCCATCGGAGGAGAGGCCGGCGGCGATGAGCTGATGGCCCTTCTGGAGTTCGGTGAGAGACTTGGGTGAGGGGACGGAGGGGTCGAGCCAGAGGGTGGCAAAGGCCTTTGCCGGGAGCTTGGACCAGCCCTCGGGCCAGCGTGCCTCGGGGTTGAAGGTCGCGTGGGCCACAAGCGCCGCCTCGAAGGCCGGACCATCGCCGACGAGGAGTTGGCTGCCGCGAACGGCAGCGCGGAAGCGGGTGTTGGTGAGCGAAGCCGGTGGTCCACCATCGCGGAGCGGGAGGTCGAGGGCAGCGGGGTCGGTGAGCAGCAGGGTGCTCTCTGTTCCGCCCTGGTCTGCGCCCCACGCAGCGAGGACGACGGTCGACGCTGCCTCCCAGCGGAGCTGCTTGACGGCGTTCGCCAGGTCGGGGCGGCTGTCGAATTTGCCGACCCACTTTGCCACCGCGCCGGCATACTGCTCCTGCGAGAGACCGAGGAGGTTCCATGGGCCGTCGATGACGGTGGCCATGAGGGAGCGGAGGTCGAGCGCAAGAACGACGGCCGGCCGGTCGGGGAGCGAGCGGATCCAGCTGTCGGGGCGCTCGCCGCGGATGGGTGCGACGACGATGGGGCGGGCGGTGGGGTCGACGAGCTGCGCGGCTGGCGCAGCAGGGGGAGGCGCCGTTTCGGAGGAGGAGCGACAGCCGGCGAGCAGAAGCAGCCCAGCGAAAAGCCATGCGAGGTTGGCAGAAACGCGCCCATGACCGGGCAAAGTGGGGGACCCCATCGTTATCGCCTGCATCTTTGTGAGAGAGGGAGACTCCAATGTGTGTAGGGTGGAGTCTGGTGGCAGTCTTGGCCGCTTCGCTCCGCTCCCGCAACCTCGAAGTACGATGCCATACCAGCTTGGACCTGAACATATCTTTCCGCCGGTCGACCGGGCCGACCGCGACGGCATACTCGCCTTCGGTGGCGACCTCGACCCAGACCGCGTCGCGGCAGCCTACCGAGAGGGGATTTTTCCGTGGCCGTCGGGCCGCATGCTTCTCTGGTATGCGCCGGCGAAGCGGATGGTGCTTCGGCCGGGCGGCGCGAACATCTCGCGGAGCATGCGCAAGGTGCTGACCTCGGGGAGGTTCGAACTGCGCATCAACACGGCCTTCGCGGAGGTCATCAAGATGTGCTCGAAGGTGCCGCGCGAGGGGCAACCAGGCACCTGGATCTCGCCGAAGATTCGGCATGTCTACACCGAGCTTCACAAGCAGGGCATTGCCCACAGCTTTGAGACCTGGCGAGAGGGCAAACTGGTAGGCGGGCTCTACGGATTGGCGACGGGCAAGGTCTTCTCGGGCGAGTCGATGTTTCACACGGAGTCGGACGCCTCGAAGTTCGCCTTCTTCGAAATGCAGCGCATCCTGTTTGAGCGGAAGTTCGACCTGATCGACTGCCAGGTTCACAACGAGCACCTCGCCTCGCTGGGTGCCAAGGAGATGAGCCGAAACGACTTCATGCGCATCCTGACCAAGGGCCAAGAGGGAGAGGCGCCGACCGTGGTTGACTGAGATGGCGATGGCGGCGAAGGTAGCCGCCTGAGTCATCAGGGAGGTCTGCGATGCGAGCGATGGG
>CAIWGR010000022.1 GCA_903912275.1 uncultured delta proteobacterium | reverse complement strand
GGACGCATGAGGCGATGTGAGACCGTGGTTTCTAGAAGGTTGTATCTGATTGTTGTCTGCCTGCTGCTGGGAGCATTCCCTTTCGGCGCGACAGGCTGTGGTGCTCGGCGCGCTGCACCGGATGACCCTGACGGCATAGCAGCAGCGGAGTGCCCCGCGGGGTATGTACGCATCGCGCCTGGCACCTTCATCATGGGTTCGCCGAGGGGTGAAGAGGGTCGCGAGGACGACGAAACCCAGCACAGCGTGACCATCACCCGCGCCTACTGCATCAAGGCCACGGAGGTGACCCAGGGCGAGTGGCAGGCGGTGACGGGGAGCAATCCGTCTAGTTTCAAGAGCTGTGGAGCCAACTGCCCTGTAGAAATGGTGACTTGGAGTGACGCGGTTGCATTCGCCAACGCTCTGAGCCGGCGAGAGGGACTTGGTGAGTGCTACTCGGGCTACGTGGGCGCCAGCTTTGTGGGCCTCACGTGCACGGGTTACAGGCTGCCGACGGAGGCGGAGTGGGAGTATGCGGCGCGGGCGGCGACGACAGGTGCCACATACGCCAGCCTAGGTTCGGTAGCATGGAGCGGCCAAGCGTCTCATCCCGTCGGCCAGAAGCAGCCCAACGCGTGGGGGCTCTACGACTTGCTCGGCAACGTATGGGAGTGGACGGGCGACTGGTATGCTGCCTACTCAAGCGTGGCGTCGGATCCGGCGGGAGCGCCCTCAGGTACCAGCCGGGTGTTTCGCGGTGGGTCGTGGAGCAGCTCCGCCGTCGGCATACGGTCCGCGAATCGCAACTCCGGCACGGCGGGCATTCGCAGCAGCGCTCTTGGCTTCCGCCTTGTGCGGACGGCGGAGTAGGGGCTTTGCGGTGAACCGTTGACCCTTGGTTCCTTCCCAACGGGCGTTAGGTAGCGCAGCCCCCACGGGAAGGCCTAGCGAAGCGCGGGCCCCGTGGAGGGCGGAGCGGTGTGGAGCGGAGCCGTGCAGGGGAGCGAGCGCAGCGAGTGGGTGGGGTCCGGGGCGGCCAGCCCCGGCCGTGCTAACGTTCGGGTCGGTTCCGCTCCAGCCAGCGAACATCCACAAGATCCTGATCGCGGCCGGCGGCTCGCTTGTTCCGAATGAGGTCTTCGCGCCCCAGCACGTCGACGGGTTGGTCTCCGAATGTCGCGCTCAATCGTCCGCGCCAGGCGTCATCAAAGGTTACGCCATCGATCTCTGTGAGCAGGTCGATGCGAATCGGCTCCACACCGATTTGAAACACCACACCGGGCTCCGATAGGTCTTCCGACGTCAGGTCTTGCAGTGGCGCACCAAAGCACCGAAGTGCCGTGAAGATACGGATCGCGTTCTGCGCCGATGGCCGAACCCAGATGTCGAGGTCTTTGGTTGCTCGAACGAGCCCATGCGCAGCGAGCGCGTGGGCGCCAACGACAAGGAACTCAACGCCGGCTGCGTTGAACTCGGCTAACAGATCTCTGAAGTCTGAGTTCATCCGAACCCTCCCGATTCCAAGCCAAGCAGTGTTGCGTCAGCGTCCACACGCCGGCGATACGCTCGGAGGGGGTGGCCGATGCCCAGTCGTTCTCCGCCGGGGTCGGGCTTCCTCTGCGAATCAGCCGCGTCGTGACGACACGCGTTGAGATACCCTCGTTGCTCTCCATCTCGGCCGGCGGTGCGTCGCCAGCCATGGTGGCAATGCCGGTTGCATTCGGTAGCTCGAGCACTCTTCTCTCCGTACAGACGAGGCAAAAGCGGACATTGGGATGCTACCTGCTCGCGCATAGAGCGGCAACCCGAATTGCCGTTGCATGCGATGCCGCTCCGCCCGCGCCTGCTCCGTTATCGAGGCTTCGCCTCGTCG
>CAIWGR010000021.1 GCA_903912275.1 uncultured delta proteobacterium | reverse complement strand
GTTCTGCGGAGCGGCTGCAGTTGATCGCCTGCGACATGGCCGGGACGGAGGCATCGCTGCCTTGGGAGCCGTGCATGGGCGATGAGATGGCAGTGCTGCCGTATCAGCGTGCGCAGGCGTCGGTCGCTGCGGTGTCGCGGTTTCATGGCGAGCGGCTGAATGGCCGGCGGCCACCTGTGGGTCTGGGCGGCTCGCTGCGGGACGGAATCGTCGCCCAGGTGGTCTTGCTCGGTGGCGATGTTGTGGTGGTTGCGCGTGGTCGGCTGCTTGCGGGCGCGGCGCTGTCTGAGATCGTCGGGCGCTGCCAGCTTCCGACCTGTGTTGTGGCAGAGGCGTTTGGCGGAAGCGTGCGCAAGATTGGTGTTGCGATCGACTTTGCGGAGGGGAGCGTGGCGCTCTTGGAGCGTGCGCTGGTTCTGGCTGCGGGTCTGGGCGTAGAGGTTGTTCCGGTGTTTGCGGCTCGGGCTGAAGCGGAGGGCGAGCGTCGCGGGGGCAGTGGCAGTGAGGCAAAGCGGTTTGAGCAGCTTCTTGGCCAGCTCGAGCTGCCTTTTGGCGCCGCATACGCGACGCGCAACCTGTTGCAGCCGCTTGAGGTTGTGCGTGGGGAGGCCGCAGAGGCGCTCCAGGCCTGGGCTTCGACCGCGCCGGTGGATTTGGTGGTGGTCGGCAGCGGTGCTGCAGGGCGGCCCGTTCTGACGTCTGGGCAGGTCTGCTCTGCATTGATCGCCTCGTTCCCGGTTGCGCTCTGGGTGGAGCAGCTGGGGAACCGAGAGTAGGCTGCCAGACTCGCTTAGCGGGCGGAGCGGAGCTCGATGGTGATTCGGGGCGTTGCGGAGCGGAGCTCCGTGATGAGCACCCGAGCATAGTTCGCCTGGCTATCGTCGGCGGGGTCTGTGAGCTGAACAAGCCGTGTGCCGTTCACGGTGCTGGTGTCGGCGCGGTCGGAGACGGCGAAAAGGTTCTGGAAGTTGTGGTCTCGTAGAAGTTCGAGGAGTCGGAGGCTCCGTGCGGAGCTGACGAGCCCCTCGGGGGAGATTGCGTCGGGCAGTGCGGGAGCATGGAAGAGCAGTGCGAGTCCCGCGGGGGCGGGGTCGAGGCTTTGGACGAAGTCTAGCTGGTCGAGGCTGAGTTCGCCGTTTGAGGTATCCAGCGAGAGGAGTTGGAGGTTTCCGAGCATGGAGGAGAAGTCCGGGGGGCCGAAGCGTGCGAAGTAGGCGGCACGTCCTGCGCCGCGTTCTGCATCGCCGAGCGAGAGGGAGTAGGGGACGGAGATGCGTGGTTCGACGAGACTGAGGAGCCGGGCAGCGGGCTCGGTGGCGTTCGGATTCAGCATGCCTCCGAGGAAGTGGATGTGGTCCGCGGGCCATGCGTTTGCGTCTGCAATGAGTGCATCGAGTGCGTCGTCACTGCCGGCGTTGGGACCTGCGATGAGGAGTCGAAAGGAGTCCTGAAGTGCCGCTGGCAGCGCGAAACGGAGGGACAGCGAGCTGCAGGGGGGGAGCAACAGGAGCCACTCTCGTTCGGTGGCGGAGCGCCGGATTTCGGGCGGGGGCGTCAGATAGGTGGAGGTGGAGCCGGCATCGGGGCAGGCGGTGGCACGCGGAGCGCCTGGTCGGAGGGGGAGAAGCACCACGGAGGTGGCGAGGTCGCTGAGGGCGTTGGTGAGGCGGAGGCGGAGCTGCCGCGCGGTGGTGTCGCCATTGTCGAGGAAGAGGCGTGGGAGTGGCGCAGAGGCCCGGACGACGGCTACGAAGGGGTCTTGGGTTCCGCCTTCATCTGCGGCGGTACAGAGTTCGTCTGTGGAGGGCGCGGCCGAAAGATCAGAGGCACGCGGGTGATTTGCGCAGAGGATTTTGCCGGGCGAAATCTGGGCGCGAATTCGGGCGTTGGTGGTGAAAGATGCTAGGGAAGACTGCGTAGGCAGCAGCGATTGTTCGCCGGTGAATTCGGAGCAGCTCGGACCGCAGCAGAGGAGAAGCGCAACCGTGCAGGCGAGGAGGCAAAGATGAGCGAGGTCGGAGCAGAACGGCTTCGCCTGGAGAGGCACCGGGTGCGGGGCGTTTTCCGCCTCGGCATCGTGCTGTCTGTGCCGGCCGTGCTGCTCATTTCGGCCTATCTGACGGCGCTGATGGTGCTGCAATCGACGCAAGGCAACCTGTGGGTGACGCGCTGGGTAGATGACCTGATCCCAGGGGAGCTGGAGATAGGCCGGCTGGAGGTTGGCGGCAACCTATTCCGGTTTGAACTCTATGACACGACGCTCAAGGATCTCCGCGGTCACGAGGTGATTCACGCCGCTGGAATTGTCTGCACCTACCGGCCGTTGGCGCTGCTGACGGGGCGGGTGTTGTTTGACCAGTGCGAGGTGTCGGGCGGGCGGGTTCTGGTGGATGTCGAGCCAGACGGTCGGTTGGGGTTGAGCGAGGCGTTCAACGGTCCTTTTTCGGAGAAGGGCGAGGGACCGGTGCCCCGCGTCATCTTCGACGAGATTCGCGCCGAGGGGCTTGATGCAGTGATTCAGGTGGGCGACGCGCTCATCCGTTTGGACGACGTTTCGCTGCATCGTGGACGGGTGATTTCGGACGGCAACGTAGAGGTCACGACCCCCTACCTGAACATTCGCAGCGGTCGTGTGCTGCTGACGGAGGCTGGCCTCGGCCTGGGGGCGGGGAACCGGACATGGGAGGAGGTGGAGTGGAATGCACTCCGCCGAGCGCGTCCTTGGGCGGCGGCTTATGGTCCGGCGCCGAAGGGTCGCGATGGCCTTCGCGGGGTGTTGGACATTCCGCTCACGCGGGTCACGTCGACGAACTTTCGCTGGTACAATCAGGGGATGAACTTCGACATGCTGAAGGCTGAGATGGCCGGTGATGAGGCGCGGTTGTCGGGTGCAGTTCAGGTGCTGGGGGACACACCGAAGGTGCCGTCGGCGGAGTCGGCGGGGTTGCGGTATGAAGGCGAGCTTTCTGTGTCGCTGGGAGCGGATTCGCCGTTTGTGGGGTTTGTCCTTCCGGGTGCGATTCAGGCGGGTGCGGGTCAGCGGATCGGTGCCTCGGGATACGGCTCACTGCGGTTCTACGAGGGTGGGTTGCGGCTGGCGATGCAGAACCTGGTGGTACTTGGTCATCCCATTGAAGCGTTCGAGTCGGAGATGAAGTTTTCGCATGGTCGGATGACGCTTGGCGGTCCGACGGTGGTTCGAGCGTGGGGCGGTCGGACGGAGCTGGCAGGTTGGTGGACGCCTGAAGATGGTCGCTGGGATGTTCGCGGTTGTGTTCAGGGGCTCGGGCTTCGCCGGCTCTTGCTGCCCTATGTGCAGGAGCCTGTTCTCGATCTGGTGGGGAGTGCGCAGCTGTCTGTGGGCGGCAAGGATTGCGTTGCATCTTCGGGTCCGCTGCATGCGTGGGGCGACCTCTCTGTGAAGAGCTTTCATGGCTATTCGCACGCCGGATTGCCGGCGGACCGTGCGGTGCTTCCGCCGATGGTGGAGCTCGATGCGACGGCGGTTGCTGTCTCTTGGCCCGAGGCCTCTCCGCTTCCGGATGCGCTTATCGAGGGTGCGGTTGCTGCGACTGTGGATGCGCGCGGTTGGGTTGCGCTGCGGGCGAAGGAGCGGCCCTGGGCGGTGGATCTGGTGGGTGCGACGACAGCGTTGCGGGCGACGGGAGACTGGGACCTGGAGCGGATGTCGTCGCTGGGGATGAAGTTTGAGGGAGAGTTGCTCGATGTCGGGCGGTTGCTGCCGAAGCAGCCGCTGGCAGCTGGGATAAGGGTCGGGGGTGCGGGCTCGTTCTCGGGGCCGTGGAATGCGCCTACGGCCTTCGACGTGACAGGTCGTGCGTCGAGTCTTCGAGAGCATCCGCTGCTGGGAGCGTTCACTGCTGACGCCTCGTTTCGACGCGAAGGTGGCGCCGTGCGTTTCTCCCAGATGCACTACCGGTCTTTGCGTGGCGAGGTGGATGGAAGCGGCTCGGTGGGTCTGTTCTCCGGGGAGACTTTTGTATCGGATCCGAAGGTGGCGTTGGAGGGCGTGTTCCGCGGCCTGCGCCCCGAGCTTTGGCTGCACCGTAGCGAGCTTGTAGGTGGGGCAGACGGCAGGGTGTCGGTATCGGGTACCGTGCGTCACCCCCATGCGTCTGGCGAAGTGTTTGCGCGGGAGATGTCGCTTCTGGGTGAGCCTCTGCGGGAGACGCGGTTCGGTTTTGAGGGTGGGCTGGAGGGCGGTGCACTGCGCGGGTTCTCCACGCAGGTGCTGGGCGGTGAGGTGCGCGGTGATGCGTCGATCGGAGCATTGCCGGAGAGGCGTCTCGCGGGCCGGTTTTCTGTTGAGGGCGCCACACTGGGAGCATCGGTGCTGCTGCGGCAGCTCGGCGTTGCCATGGAGGGCGAACCATGGGGGTTTGCGGTCATCGGCGGCACGCTTGCTGAACCCGATATCGGCGGTTCGCTCGTCGTGGAGAAGCTGAAGCTTCGCGGGTTCGATTTGCACAGTCTGAGCCTTACGTTCGACACATTGGATGGCGTGGTATCGGGCTACGGAATGGCGCTCGGCGAGGTGCCATTTTCGCTTCAGGTGCCGCTGGATGGTCGTCCGGCATCGATGGAGGCTCGGCTCGAGTCGTTCAGACCGCTCGGATATCTGCCGCAATTCAAGGATTCAGCCATCGACGCGTTGCTGAGCGGCGACGTTGAACTGCATGCGGACCTCCGTGATCTGTCGACGATGGGCGGAAGGGTGCGCGTGGATGCGCTGGAGGTTCGAGCGGGTGCCCAGTCGGTGACGAATCCGGAGCCGATTGAGCTCACCTGGACGCGGGGTTTGGCGTCGGGATCGGTGCACGACGTGGTGACGGTTTCGGGCAAGCTCGGAGCAAAGGAGCAGCCGCTGACCTTTGGAGGCAGTCTGCGCGATTGGCACGAGGTGCAGGGCGAGGCGAAGGGTGTCGTGGACTTGGCGCTGCTGGGATTCCTGCCGGCGTTGGTGAAGCAGTCTTCGGGTCGCGCTGACGTGTCGCTCGAGGTGAGCGGCCTGCTGGAGAATCCGGACCTTCGCGGTATCATCACGAACGTTTCCGGTCGTGTGACGCCTTCGTTTGAGAAGGTGGAGATCGCTGTCACGGGGAGCCGTTTGGAGGTTGCAGCGGGGCTGCTCATGATTCCGGAGAGCGCGCCGCTGCATGCGGTTTTGTGGGGTGGGACAGCGGATGTCCATGGCAGCTACCAAATCTTCGGTGAGCGGCAGGGTGCACTCTCGCTGCGGACCTCCTTTGACAATATCACCTATCGGATTCCTGCCGAGCTCGCGGTTACGGTCGGTGGGAAGGTGGGCCTGACCGCTGTGGATGCGCGCTTGAAACGGGGCTGGCGCGTTGGCGGAGAGGTCGAACTGCTCGAGGGACGATACACCAAGCCCATCGAGTTGATCGCGGCGAACATTCCGGGCGCGGTGACACGGGTGGTGAGCGCACGGACGCAGCCGATCTGGAGTCGGAACGAGTGGGTTGGGGCGCTGGAGACGGACCTTACGGTGCGCGGCCGCGACCGTCTCTTTGTTCAATCACGGGTGGCCGGTGCCGATTTGCAGGTAGAGTTGGAGACGAATGTGCAGGTTCGAGGCCCGCTGGGTGCGATGGTGATGACGGGCGATGTGAAGTCGCTCGACGGTTCGAGCCTGACCTTCCGCGGGAAGAACTTTGAGGTCCTCAATGCAACGATGAACTTTGATGGTGAGCGCGATCCGACGGGGCTGCCAAGCCCGACGGTGGACGCCCAGGTCCGCACCGCCGTGAAGCCCTGCGCGGTGGCGTCGAACTCCTTGCTGAACGCCACGGCGCGAGGTGTGAGCGCAGTCACGGCGATACCGACGATTGCAATCACGGCTCGGATTCAGGGGCGGGCCCCGTCGGCGCTCGACTACGTGTTGAGTTCGACGCCAGCCTACGACCAGCGCGACCAAATGGCACTGCTGCTTACGGGGTGCACGGTTGATTCGCTGACGGCGGCGCGGGCTGGTGCGCCCACCCTCGATGTGGTGCTCCGTCCCGTGCTGGACATGGTGGAGCGGAACGTGGAGGAGAGTTTCAGTTTGGACGACTTTACACTGGCGCCGTCGACGGTTGGGACGGCCTCGATCTCGCTCCAGGATCAGCCTTCGGAGAAGTTCATCTGGTCGCTCAGCGCGGCGCTCGGTGGTGTGGAGGGGACGCAGCAAAACGCACAGGGGATTGTTCGTCTGCTGGACTGGTTGTCGCTCGAACTGCGGGAGCAGTCGGTGGGAACGGAGGGGAGCGTCGAGGCGGGCGTTCGCTTCAGCGGCGGTGGTCCGTGAGCCGCACGATGGGGTGGCTGCAGGTCGTCGCCCTGCTCTTGCTGCTGCTTATGCCGCGCGTCGCGCAGGCTGCGGATGGCGTAGTGGCAGGTGTAGAGGTCCGTTGTGATCTTGCGCTCTGCGACGATGCGGAGCAGCGGGCGTCGCTGCTCGCGCTGGCCGGCGTCGAGGTGGGGACGGAGTGGAATGCGGAGCGCTCCGCGCAGGCATCGAAGGTGCTGGAGAGCGCGGGCATGTTTGAGCAGGTGACCGTGACGGATCGGGCCTGCGACGGTGGGCTTTGTGTTGTGATCGCGCTGGCGGGGAAGCAGCGGATTGCGGACGTCTCCATCGAACCAGGAGGCGCGCTTACGAGCGAGATTCAACGCCGCCTGTTTCTGCGGTCGGGGAGCATTTGGACGGGTGATGAAGAGACCTTGGCCCGACAGCGCCGAGCCATCGAGGAGTACTTCGATTCGACAGGCTACTTGGGCTCGAAGGTCATCATTGAGGCGAAGGAGCGGCCGGGTCGGCTTGTGGATGTGACAGTGCGCGCTGAGCTCGGCCGTCAGGCGACGCTGCGTCGTTTGGCGGTACGCGGAAATCAGGCAATTCCATTCGATCGCATTCGCGATGTTGTGCTCGGCGAGATGTCGCTGACGCGCGGATATACGAAGGCGAATCTGCGGAGTGCGCTGGAAGCTGTTCAGGCGCTCTACCGTAGCGCAGGCTACCTTCGCGCGCGGGTGGTGCGGAGCGAGGCGCATCGCGTGGTCTCGGAGAGTGTGGTGGACCTGTTTCTCGAGGTTGATGAGGGTGGTCCTTGGCGCATCGAAGTGGCGGGTAACACGGCTATCAGCAATGGCGAGGTGATCTCGACAGCGTCGCTCGGGAGCGCCGGTTTGGTGGATGGGGCGGTGCTTGATGAGGCTGCGGAGCAGGTTCGGCGGCGCTACGAGTCGCTCGGGTACACCTTCGCGGAGGTGACCGCGCAGGTGGTCGAAGATGCGGGTGTAGAGGTTGTGACCTTCTCCATCATCGAGGGGAGTCGGCTGCCGATTCGCAAGATAGCGTTGGAGGGCGTGCCAACAGAGCTTCGTGAGGCGATCTTGGCCCAGTTGGAGACGCGACCGCTTACGGCCTTCGGGTCGGGCGGCTACCTCGTTCGTGCTGCCGTGGCCGCCGATCTCCATCGCATCGAGCAGGGGATGCAGGATGCCGGCTATCAGCAGGCGGTCGCGGTCGCTTACAAGGTATCGCGGCTCCGCGATGGGAGCGGTCTGGACGTTACCTTTTCGGTGCGGGCAGGGGAGCGCTTTCAGGTGAGCAAGGTGCGATACCTGTTGGACGGCGAAGGCCGTCCGAGTCCCATGGAACTTGGGCTGGAGGAGGGCGGTGCCTACGCGGCGTCTGCCTATCTGGCAGCGAAAGAGGCTTTGAAGCGATGGTGGACAGACCGGGGCTATCCTTCCGTTGAGGTAACCGGTGTCTGCCGCGATGGAGCCGGCGCGCAGGTTGCCTGTGAAGCGGTGCCCTTGTCCGAGGCCTGTCGCATCGACCCCACAACTGTCCCGCTCTCGAGCTGCCGCGACAAGAGCAGGACGTCGAAAGGAGACGAACTGTTTGTCTGCCCGCTGCTCGTGGAGAGTGCGGATTGCGCCAGCGTCGGAGCCCCGCTTGGAGCGTCGGTCTCGGTGGACTTTGAGGTAACGCGAGGTCGGTTGAGCCGCTTCGGCGGGACGTTGTTGCTTGGCAATCATCGGAGCCAGTCCGGCGCGGTCCTGGCGGAGCTCAAGTATG
>CAIWGR010000020.1 GCA_903912275.1 uncultured delta proteobacterium | reverse complement strand
GCAGGAATCACAAAATCGGAGTGATCATGCTCGCCAGGGGAGGCCGAGGGTGGCGAGGAGCTCGCGGGCCCGCTCCACCTTCACAC
The DNA here is from genome assembly GCA_903912275.1 of uncultured delta proteobacterium. GTDB lineage: Bacteria > Myxococcota_A > Bradymonadia > REDH01 > REDH01 > CAIWGR01. The sequence goes on along the minus strand of CAIWGR010000020.1, from coordinate 1,791 downwards.
ACTTTTCGGCCATAAGCTGCGCCGCGATCTGCTCCACCACCGCTCCCTCCGCTCCGGCCGTTGCTGCGACGCTGCGGGCGTGCAGGGCCATGTGTCCCTTCTGGATGCCGGTGGTGCCGAGCGCCTTGATGGCGGCCAGGTTCTGGGCAAGACCGACGGCGGCGAGGACGGAGCCGAGCTCGCCGGCCGTCTCGACGCGGAGCATGGAGAGCAGGGCCTTGACCATGGGGTGGAGCCGGATGGGGCCTCCGACGATGCCGACGGCCATGGGGATGTCGAGCTCGCCGACGAGCGAATCGCCCTCCTGCCACCAGCGGGCCATGGGGCCATACTGGCCATCGAGCGCGACGAAGGCGTGGGCGCCGGCCTCGATGGCGCGCCAGTCCTGACCGGTGGCGATCGCGACGGCGTCGATGCCGTTCATGATCCCCTTGTTGTGGGTGGCGGCCCGGTAGGGGTCGCACTCGGCGAACTCGGAGGCGCGGACGATGCCGTCTGCGACCTCGGTGCCGGAAAAGCCCTGCCAGGCGAGGTTGGCGACGGGAATGCGGCAGCGGGCGCGCACGCGGCGGCGGTCGGCGAGGTTGCTGAGGATGCGGAGGAAGACCTGGCCGCCCGAGATGGACTCGAGCTGGTCGGCGAGCCCTTCGCAGATGGTGTTGATGAGGTTGGCGCCCATGGCGTCGCGGGTGTCGAAGTAGAGGTGGACAACCAGCATGGAGCGGTGGCGGGAGGCGCTGCCGTCGCCGGGGCGGATCCAGCGTACATCGAGGTCGGAGGCGCCGCCGCCGCGGGCCCGCATGCCGGGCTCGAGCTGGTCGGCGAGGGCGAGGAGGCGGGGCCGTTCGGCGAGGATGCGCTCCATCGCGGCGGCTGGGTCGCTGCAGCCGACAATCTGGATCTGGCCCGTCATGACCGAGTTGTCGGCGACCACCTCGAAGCCGCCGGCGTCGCGCACCAAGGCGGCCGCGTGGCTGACGGCGGCGACGATGGAGGGCTCTTCGACCACCATCGGCACCACGTAGTCGCGGCCGTTGATGAGGAAGTTGAGGCCGATGCCGATGGGCAGCTCGAAGAGGCCGACCACATTCTCGATCATCTTGTCTGCCACAGCGAAGGGCAGCGCTGCCCCGTCCGAGGCAAGCAGGAGCGCGCCCTGCTCGGCGGTCACAAAGCCGGCGGCCTCAAGGCGGGCCACCCGCTCGTGACGGGTGAGGCGATAGAAGCCGGGGATGCGAGAGGAGCCAACCATGGGAGCCGAATAGCGCGAAAGGTCAAACAGGGCGAGTGCCCAACGCGCCTGCAGCTGCGAGACGGGGCAGGAGCAGCGGGATGTGTGCACTCTCTGCAGATGCGGCGAGGCCCTCGGTGGGTTCGAGGCCTGCTGCAAAGGCGACCACAATGTCGCCGCCGCCGGCTCCGGATGGCTTGGCGACCCAGCCGGCGCGGGCGGCGACCTCGATGCAGCGCTCGACCGAGGCGGTCATGATGGGCAGCGCGGCGGCGGCGGAGAGGGCCCGCTCGGCATCGGCGAAGCGGGCGACGCGGGTGAGGAAATCGCTCACGTCGCCAGCGACGATCGCGGCCACCGATGCTTCGGCGGCCTCCGCCATGGAGGCCAGCGCGGCCTCGACGCCTGGCAGCGCGGCAGCGCGGGCGGCGGCGAGGGTGGCGAGCATGGTGCGGGTGTTGGCGGCCTCTCCGGCGTGGAGCACGGCGATGCGGAGGCCGGGCGGGAGCTGGAGCGGCGTGACGGAAAGTCCGGAGGGGCCGCGCTGCATCGCAGCGAGG
>CAIWGR010000019.1 GCA_903912275.1 uncultured delta proteobacterium | reverse complement strand
CGAGCCCTCTCATGCCGCATGCCGCACTCGCACCCGCGCTCCGGTCGCTCGCTGCGCTGGTGCCCGATGCGATTGGGTTTGCGCTGCTCCCCGCGGTCAGTCTGCCGCCGGAACTGTTCGCGCCTGCTGCCCGCGCAGCGAAGCGGCCGACAGCGCCGAGGTAACCGACGAGGATGATGCGCCGGCGCCTACGGGCAGCTGCAGTTGGCTGACGAACACCGACCGAGTGAAACCGCGAGGTTGTAGTAGCCGCGGTACTCATCGAAGGCCGTCGCGCCACCGTCGACGATGACAAAGAGCCAGCCGTCCGCGGTCGCGTCGTAGGTGCGGGTGGTGGCGTAGGTGTCGGTCCGCGACGGCCCGCCCGCACAGAGCACAAAGCTCGGGCAGGAAGCCGCACCGGCACCCGTCGCGTCGGCGTTGAACTTGAACTTGAGGAAGCTGCGGAACTCCTCGCCGGTCGCACAGCGGGTCGGGTTGGTCGTGAGGTCGGCAGTCACTCGCTCACCCGCCTTTACGTAGATGGCGTAGGTGTGGTCGTTGCCGACGTCGAAGGAGGGGCAGGCGTCGTCATGACGGTCGTTCGCGGTGCAGGTGTTCTGCAGGCCCGAGGTCCAGCTCGCTGCCGCGCTGCTGCGACCGATGATGCGGGCCCCGCTGCAACGGTCGCGGTTCTGGGAGCCGTTCGCGCAGGCATTCGCGGGCAGCAGCACGGGGCAGTCGCCGGGGCAGCCCGCGTTGGTCTCGCCGCAGGTGCAGGCGCCGTCACCGCAGAAGGCAGCGCTGCCGCTGCTGGTGCAGGCGCCGGCTGCGTTGCAGTAGTCACCGGTGGTGCAGGCGTTGCCATCATCGCAGGCAAGGCCGGTGCGAGAGACCTCCGTGCAGGTTGAGGTCCCGTTGCAGCTTCGGTCCACACAGGCGCTGGCCGAGCAGGTCACCGCGCTTCCGCTGCAACTCCCAGCGCTGCAGGCATCAGCGTAGGTGCAGGTGTTGCCGTCGTCACAGGTCGCGGCGGTACGCCACTGCCACGAACCCCCCGCGTTGGTGCAGGAGTAGACCGTACCGCCGCAGGTCACCTGAGCGCAGGCGGTGTGATCGGATGCATCGCACCGCCGAAGCTGCTCGGCGCCGCAGCTCCCAGATGCGCCCGGCGCACCGCAGCCGTTGCAGCTGCCGGCCAGTCGCAGGAGGGACGGGTCGCCGCACTGGTCAACGCCGCAGCTTCCCGCTCGCGTCGCGCAGCCCGAGACAGGGTCGCAGGTCGCCTCACAGCAGACATTGCCCGCGCCCACCGTGCATTCCCTCGAAATCTCTCCGCAGGCGCAGGCTTCGCATCCGCCGGCGCCGTCGCAGCTCCGGTCGCAGCTCGGAGCAACATCGACGTAGACGGCCCCCGCGCAACGATCAGGCGGGCAGATGTCCGGCGCGCAGGTGTAGGCGCTGCCGCCGCAGAGCCCATCGAGGCAGCTGTCGCGCTTGGTGCACTGCTGCGAATCTGAGCAGGCCGCGGAGGTGCGCCACGCCCAGCTGCCCTCCACCGCGGTGCAGTACCAAGCAACGCCGTCGCAGCTCGTCTCGAGGCAGAGGTTCTGGTTGGCCGCGTCACACGGCGCGACATCCTCTGGTCGGCAGGTTGTATTGCCGCCTGTGTCGGTTGCGTCGGTGGAATCCGGTGCGTCGCCAACGGTCGTGTCCGTCGCGACATCAGCGGGGCCGCTATCGGTCGTCAGCGTGGTGTCGCCCGCCGCATCGCTGCCGCCCGCATCGAGCTCCCCATTCCCCGTGTCGCGGACGCTCGCGTCGTCTGGCCGTTCGCGCCCGGGTTCCGCATCGGCCGTACCTTCCGCGATCGACCCCGACGCGCATCCCGCGAGGGCGAGCGTGCCCCAGAGTCCGACCCCAGCAAACAGCCTGTCGATGCGCCTCTCCATCTCTGCCTCCTTCGATACCGGACGGAGGATTATGCCTCGACGTGGGAGGCGCTGACAAGCCGGGCGTGTTCCCGCTACCGCTCGTTGAAGCCGCGACCGTCGACAATGAAAGCCACGCAGCCCTCCGCCCGTCGCACCCGTGTCTCGGCCTGCTTCGCACCACTGACATGCAACAGGTGGCTCCGGCGGCGACCCGGCGTGAGCGCCTCCCACGCTGCTCGCAGCGTGGCGTCGGCCTCGAGAAGCGCGCCGAGTTCGTCAGGTATGGCCATTTCGGGCGCGGCTACCCGCTTTCGAGCACCTCCCCGCTCGAGCTTTGTCGCCTCGTCGAGCAGCGTCACCAGCGCGCCCTGCTTCTCCTTCACATCATCCATCGACCGGAATCGGAGCTGCTTCGACGCCTGCGAGTTTTCTCCCGCGCTCTCCAGCAAGGCACCATCCGGGTCGAGCTCTGCGCCTCGGAAGAAGGCGACCGCGCAGTGCTCCTTCATCGCCAGCAGCATTGCCACATTCTTCCCTCCGAGGGTGTAGCAGGGGAAGCCCCACTTCATCTCCTCGGTCAGTCCCGAGGCGAGCAGCGTCGCGCGAAGCGCCACCAGCGGCCCGTTCCAGTGGAGCGCCTTGCAGGCGGGTGTTCGGAACTTCGAACAGCGGCCGCAGCCCTCGGCCAGAAAGGAATCCACGTTGGTGTTGTTCATCGGTTGCCTCTTTAAGCGGCCTCGTTGCGGCGCGGATAGGCGGCCTCGAACGCCCGATCAAGTTGCTCCGCGACCCTCACCCCCCGACGGCCTTGCTGGCCCAATCAAACAGCCACCGCAGGCCGCCCAGCGCGGCGATGCTCACCGCACCCAGATAGGCGGCGCTTGCAATCAGCGTTACGAGGGCGCCAACAAGAAACAGTCCATCCTCCTCCATCTCGGCGATTGCGACCAACGCTACAGCCAGCGCAGGGAAGGCGTTGCTGAAGGGGATGGCGGGGAAGGGGGCGACGATGAGCAGCCCGCCGATGCCGATGATGCTCCCCGCCAGCAACTGCGACCCGCGCCCGCGAACCAGGGCGCGCAGCCGCGGTCGTGCGATGCGATGGGCAAGGCGCGTGAGCCGTTCCGAAGTCGTCAGCAGTACGTGCCACGTCTTGTGCGAAAGCACGAGCGTCTCGAGCCGCGCGGGCATCCACGGCGTCGAGCGCCCCCGCGCCATCTGCCACCCCAGCATCGCAATCGCCGAGCCGCCGAAGATGGAGACAGGGCCCAGCAAGATGGGCTGCAGAAAGGGCAGGGCGAGCACAAGGCAGACCAGCGACAGCCCCTTCCCTCGCAGCTGCTCGACAACCTCGCCGACGGTGAGCGGCCGGCTCTCCGAATGCGCGATGGCGGCCGCGAGCGTGTCCAGGAGATGCTGGTCTCGAT
>CAIWGR010000018.1 GCA_903912275.1 uncultured delta proteobacterium | reverse complement strand
TGACCTGAAGGGTGACGAGCGTCGGATCGGTGAAGTCGTTGGCGATGGTCTTGGCGACCGCAGTCCCCATGATCGCACCGACGAAGTTGGCCACGCCAGCCACGAGCACCGCGGTACGCACGGGCAGCACACCCGTCGAAACCACCGTGGCGATTGCATTGGCGGCGTCGTGGAAGCCGTTGATAAAGTCGAAGATCAGGGTCACCACGATGACCACGATGAGCAGCGTCAGCATTGGCGCCTCAGCCGTGCTTGATGGCGAGGTTTGCCAGCGTCTCGCCTGCCTCTTCGCAGCGGTCGATCGCACGCTCGAGGTCGTCGAGCATCTCCTTCTCACGGAGAAGCGACTTGGCGTCGATGGCCGGATCAGCAAAGAGTTGCCGGATGGCCTCGCGGTAGACCTGGTCCGACGCCTTCTCCACGCGTCGGAGCTCCCGGCTCGCAGCCACGAGGTCATTGTAGGCGTGCTGGCGGAGGAGCGGCATCGCTGTCGCGAGGATGCGGGTGCTCTCGACAAGTTGGGCAATCATCTTGAGCGATGCGTCGGACGGAGACTCAATCCCTGTCAGCACCCGGATACGGGCCGCACCATTGGTGAGGTCGAGCACATCATCGAGCTCGTCCGAGAGCTTCTTGAGATCCTCGCGGTCGAGCGGGGTGACAAAGGTGCGGGCGAGCGCCTCCTCCATCTGGTGCACCACGCTGTCTCCGCGATGCTCCACGGCCTGAACCGCATCGCGCACCGCTTCCGCAGAGGCGCGCTCTTGGGTGAGTTTGGCCATGGCGAGCGCGCCTTCGTGCGCCAGCAGGGCCTGCTGCTCCAGGAAGTCGTAGAACTGATCTTCGCGAGGAATCAGCAACCGCAGAAAACCCTGAAATCCCATGATGCAACCTAGCGAGGGTGTGATGCGACCCGAGGTGGGCCGCAATGTTTGCGCTCCCTGTCCTAGCGGCTCTCTGGGAGATCGGGAAGGACGGCAGGGCAAAGAGCGGAGGTTGAGCGATCGCCATCAGGACGTTGTCACCGCGATGTCGCTCGACCGCTACGAATGTCACCGGAGGCGTCTGTCGGCGCCTGCTCGAAGCTGGCGCGGTGGCGGCGCTGGCCGAACCCCCTTCAGGCTGTGTCTCGCGACCCGACGACGGCGGGGAGGCCGCGGCGAAACAGCGCGCGCAGCGGATTTGTCCCTGGGAGCAGGAAGACGAGGAGCGCGTAGAACGCGACCATCATGCCTACCCAGACAGCCCGCTGCATTGCCGCGCTGCCTCCTGGCATGCGCGACAGGAGATTCGACCCGGGTTCACCGTAGGCCCCAACCACACCCGCTATCGGCAGCGTCGCGGCCAGCAGCGCACGCCCGTAGGCGCGCCATGGGACGCGGTACCGCTCCATCATTCGCATCTCGGCCAGCTGTGCCGCAGAGATCGCAACGTTGGAAATGGCGGTCGCAAGCGCAGCGCCGAGCAGGCCCCAGCGCGGGATGAGGAGGGCCGCGAGCGCGAGGTTGAGCAGGACCGCCACAAGCGCGTTGTAGAGCAGCATGCGGCTGTGACCCGTCATCAGGAGTAGGTTCCCCGCGAGGCCAAAGAAGCAGCTCATGAGCGGACCCACACAGAGCAGCCATGGGTAGAGCCGACCGCCGGTCCACTGCTCACCCTCGTGGAGAATGGCCGCCTCGTAGTTTCCCATGATGCCGAGCGTGAGGAGAATCCCAAGTGTTGCGGTGATCGGGATGAGCGTTGTGAGCGCCTCCTGAATCCCGCGTCGATTCGAAGCGGCCTGATAGCGGGCCACCAGCGGTGAGAAGACGCTCGAGAAGGCCATTTTTCCGAGCCGAATGAGCTGGGTGAGATCGGACACGAGCACATAGACGCCCACCGCGTCGGCGCTGACAAACGCAGAGAGCATGAGTCCGTCTGCCTTGGTCAGGCCAAGGTTCATCATCATGTTGACGCTCTGCGGGAGCGCAAACAGGAGCACCTCGGTATCCCAACGGAGCGCGGCCGCTGCGCGAAACGTCCGTGACAGCGAGAAGATGCGGCCGAAGGCATAGATGGCTGCGGCGGCTGCGAAGACGAGGGCAAGCAGGAGGCCCCACGCCAGCGCCTCGATGCCGAGCCCTGCGCCCCGGTGCAGCGCGAAGGCAAACAGCAGCGTCAAAAGAGGGAAGAGCACCTGTACGATACCAACCTGCCAGGCGAACTGCATCGTGGCCTTGGTCGCCTCGGCACAGAGCTGCATGAGCACAATGAGCGGAAGCGCGAGCGCGAGCAGGCGCCCCAGGGCGACGAGCAGCAGGTCGTGCTGGGACCAGAAGATGCGGTGCAGCAGGGGCAGCGTAACCTGCGCCGCCAGCGCAACCGCAACCGCAGCGACCAGCGGCGGGAAGAGTGTCGTGGCGAGCGCCTGATAGAGCCCATCCTCGGCCGCGGCGCGCTCTGCTGCGTTCGAAGCGGCATCGCGGCGCACCGTCCAGCGGGTTGCGTGATAGACGATTGCGTCGTTGAAGCCGCCGAGAAGCAGGTAGGCCGCGAGCTCCACGCC
>CAIWGR010000017.1 GCA_903912275.1 uncultured delta proteobacterium | reverse complement strand
CCATCTCGAGCGTTGGCTCCTTCCTCGACGGCGGCGCGGCCCACGCGCTGCAGCGGGCCGCCATCCCGCTGCTCGACTTCGACCATGCAGAGGCCGAGGCCAAGGCCATCCGTGCCCACTTCGGGCCCAAGCGGGAGATGGTGCTCCGCCGCCTCAACGCCATGGGCATCAAGGCCGACGCGCCCCCCTCCGGTGCCTTCTACGTCTGGGGCTCCGTGTCGCGGCTGCCCGCGCCGCTCAACGACGCGGCCACCTTCTTCCGCACCGCGCTGGAGAACAAGGTCATCACGGTGCCCGGCGAGTTCTTCGACGTGAACCCCGGCAAGCGCCGCCGCGCCGCGGCCTCGCGCTTCAACAACTATCTACGCTTCTCGTTCGGTCCGGAGACGGCCCAGGTGGAGGCCGGTCTCGACCGGCTCGAAGCCATGATCAAGGCAGCGCGCGGCTAGGCTGTGGCGAGCTCGGCGGGCTCGTCCGGCAGTGGGCGGCGGAGCACAACCCGGATGCGCCAGAGCACCAGCGCAGAGATGAGCACGAGTCCCGCCGTCAGCCCCCACCAGAGGGCGATCGCGTCGTAGCCCTGTGAGAAGACAAGCCAGTAGGAGAGCGGAATTCCGACCATCCAGTAGCCGATGATGTTGAAGAGGAAGGGGACCTGCGTGTCACCAAGACCTCGCAGCACGCCGAAGCCGGCACACTGGGTCATGTCGAAGAACTGGAAGCAGGCAGCGCAGAAGAGGAAGGAGGTTGCCCACCGCGCAATCTCGGTATCCTGCGTGTAGAGGCCGATGATGGAATCGTCCCAGATGAGCATCGCGGCGCCGAAGACAAGCGCGACAGCCCACGCGAGCAGCACTGTGGAGACCGCATAGATGCTGGCTGTCTTGGGCTCCCTGCGTCCCATCGCAACCGCGACCTGCGACGACCCTGCAGACGAGACGCCCATCACCACCGTGAAGGAGACCGAGGCGATGTTGAGCGCAATCTGGCTGCCCGACAGGATCTCCTCGCCCAGGAGTCCCATCCAGATGGTCACGGCGTGGAAGGCCGAGACCTCGAGGAGCATCTGCAAGCCGATGGGCGCGCCCATGACGCCGATGGCGCGCACCGCAGCCCAGGTCGGCAGCCTTGCAAAGAGCGCGCCCTGGCCTTCGCCACGGTGGTGGTGAGCCGCGGCAAACAGCACAAGGAAACCGAGCACGCTGCCCGACAGCCGCGCGATGGCGATGCCCTCCACGCCGAGCTCCGGACAGCCGAACCGACCCGTGACCAGACAGAGGTTGACCAGCAGGTGGACGCCCACATTGAGCGCCATCGCGACCACCACCATCAGGTTCTTCTCCAGCATCGTCAGCTGCACCACGAGCGCCTGGATGGCCAGCGCGATGACCGCGTCCCACGCCGCCAGTTTGAGGAAGCGGGCGCCAATATCGACGAGATGCGGCGGCTCGCCGACCAGCCGCAGCAGCTCCGGCGCAACCAGCCAGGAGAAGAGCGCCGTCAGCAGCCCCAGCACCGCGCCGAACCAGAAGCCTGCGTCGATGACCCGCATCAGCCCCGGCGCCCCCTCCTTTGCATAGGCCTCGCCGGCGATCGGCTCCACGCCAGCCGTCATGCCCAGGCCGAAGACCAGCGCCGTAAAGAAGACCGCGTTGGCCAGCGCCAACGCCGCGAGCTCCGAACTTCCCAGGCTCGCAGCCATCGCCGTGTCGACGAAGGCCATCACCATGTAGCCCACCTTCGCCAGCGAAAGCGGCGCCGCAAGACGGGTCAGATGAACGCTCGAGCGGAGCAGAGAGGGCGGTCGGACTTCGAGCGTGGCTTCCATGGCCGCCCCTTAGGCAGGGCCGCACACAACCCGCAAGCACCTTGACCCGCCGCGACGCGCTCAATAGACCCGCGAGCCCTACCCCGAACCCCTCCGGCATCGCATGGAAAAGCGCTTTATCTACACCATGAAGTCTCTCTCGAAGGTCTACCCTCCGAGCAAAGAGGTCCTCAAGAACATCTGGCTGCAGTTCTACTACGGCGCCAAGATTGGCGTCATCGGCGTCAACGGCTCGGGTAAGTCCACACTGCTCCGCATCATGGCCGGCCTCGACCAGGACTTCCACGGCGAGGCGGGCCTCGGCGACGGCTTCACCGTCGGCTACCTGCCCCAGGAGCCCAAGCTGGACGAGACCAAGACGGTCCGCGAGAATGTGGAAGATGGCGTGCGCGAAATCCGCGACCTGCTCAAGCGTTTCGAAGAGGTCTCCAACGCCTTCGGAGAGCCCGACGCAGACTACGAAAAGCTTGGCGAAGAGCAGGGCCGGCTGCAGGACCGCATCGACACCGTCAACGGCTGGGAGCTCGACCGCACCCTCAAGATCGCCATGGACGCGCTCAACTGCCCGCCCGGCGACTCCATGGTCACCCACCTCTCCGGCGGTGAGCGGCGCCGCGTGGCCCTCTGCAAAATCCTCCTCGAGTCGCCCGACCTGCTCCTGCTCGACGAGCCGACCAACCATCTTGACGCAGAGTCGGTGGCCTGGCTCGAGCGAACGCTCCAGAACTACAAGGGCTCGGTCGTCCTCATCACACACGATCGCTACTTCCTCGACAACGTCGTCGGCTGGATCCTCGAGCTCGATCGCGGCCAGGGCATCCCCTACGAGGGCAACTACTCGGGCTGGCTCGAGCAGAAGGCCAAGCGCATGGACCAGGAGGGCAAGGAGTCCTCGAACCGGCAGCGCGCCCTCGAGCGCGAGCTCGAGTGGGTCAAGCAGTCGCCCAAGGCCCGTCAGACCAAGCAGAAGGCCCGTCTGCAGCGCTACGAAGAGCTCCTCAACGCCGACATCAGCGAGAAGATTACCACCGCCGATATCGTCATCCCGCCCGGGCCCCGTCTGGGCAACGAGGTCATCCGGCTCGAGAAGGTCACCAAGGGCTTCGAGGACCGCATCCTCATCGACGAGCTCTCCTTCAAGCTCCCGCCTGCCGGCATCATCGGCATCATCGGGCCCAACGGAGCCGGCAAGTCGACCCTCTTCCGCATGGTCGTCGGTCAGGAGACACCCGACTCCGGCGCCATCTCGCTCGGCGACACCGTCAAGCTGGCCTATGTCGACCAGTCGCGCGACACCCTCGAGGACGAGAAGTCGGTCTTCGACGAGATATCGGGCGGCCGCGACATCATCGAGCTCGGCAAGAAGACCGTGAACGCCCGCGCCTACTGCGCCTGGTTCAACTTCCGCGGCGCCGACCAGCAGAAGAAGGTGGGCATGCTGTCCGGTGGTGAGCGTGGACGCTTGCATCTGGCCAAGACCCTG
>CAIWGR010000016.1 GCA_903912275.1 uncultured delta proteobacterium | reverse complement strand
GGTTGGTGGTCGCCGGCGACGCCTATGGCGCCAACGCCTGGGTCTTGCAGGCTGCAACCCGCGAGGTCATCCGCGGTGGCGACGCGGCTGCCTGGCTGGCGCCCGTCCGCGCCGCCGACTTCGACTTCACCCAGGTATTCGTCGACAGCAGGAGCCGCGCCTGGGCCGGCACCTACGGCTCCGCGGAGCTCTTCGCCCTGCCCCTCGATGCGCCCGCAGCTGGCCCGATCGCGCCCACCGCGCAGCTCGTCCGCGACGGCCTCTCCATCGGCATCGCAGGCTTTGCCGACGCAGGCAGCTGGCTCCCGCCCGCCTGGGCCTCGCCGGACCAACTCACTGCCATCGCCTACGAGCCCGTCCGAATCGCCCGCGACGTGACAGCGCTCATCAGCGGCCCGCCCGCCGGCGGCACCTCACTCGTCCCCAACGCCGACACCTCCACCCTCGCCACGCTCGCCGACGGCGCCGAACTCCTCCTCGACCTGGGCGGCGTTGTCCTGCACGACGGCCCCGGCCCCGACTTCGTCGTCTACGAAAACCCGATGATGACGGTCGCGAGCCGCGCGCAACGGGCCATCGACCCGGCCCGCGTCGAGGTCTCGGCCGATGGCATCACCTATGTGCCGCTCGCCGGTGCGCCAGACCCCGCCTCGCTCCCGCTCGGCTTCCCCACCGATGCCCGCGTCTACGGCCGCAACACCGTGGGCCGCGAGCCGGTCTTCGCAAACGCGGAGAATGGGATGGCGCCCGGAACAGCCGAAGCTGGCGGAGATATGCTAGACTTGGCGGGCTGCGGCCTCTCTGAGGTTCGCTTTGTACGCATCGTCGACTACCCTGGGGATAACCGCGGCGCCGACATCGATGCGCTCGCCTGGATTCACTGGTCAGAGGAGTAACGATGGAGCTGATTGCACACCGAGGTTCAGCCTACGAGGCGCCCGAGAATTCGCTCGCCGCCATCGACCTCGCTGTGCGCCAGGGTGCCACCCGCGTGGAGATTGATGCATGGCTCTCGGCCGATGGGCAGGTGGTCATCTGCCATGATCAGACCACAGCGCGCTGCACCGACCGCGACCTCGTCGTCGCCTCCTCGACGGCCGCCGAACTGGCAGCCGCGAAGATGCCGAACGGCGAGGGCATCCCCACGCTTCATCAGGTCTGCGAACTGCTCGCGGGCCGCGCCCGACTTGACCTCGAACTCAAAGACCAGCGTACCGAGCTCGTCGGCCCGGCGCTGGCGGTGCTTGCAGACCACGGCATGCTCTCCGACACCCTGATCACCGCCTTCGGCGAGGACTCGCTCACCGCCTGTCGCAGCAACGGATTCCGCGGCGACCTCGGCCTCCTCATCGGCTCAGAGAGCCTCGTGCTCCGGCAGCGCGCCTTCGAGGCCTGGCCATTCGCCGCCATCGAGCGCACGGGTGCCTCATCGCTCTCCATTCATCACCGGCTCGCCCACCCGCTCCTCCGCCGAGAGCTCCGTCGGCGAGGCCTCGGCCTCTACCTCTGGATGAGCATGAAGGACGAGCATGCGCCCGAGCCGCAGCGTGCGCTACGCTACAAGGCGGCGGCGCAGGTCGGCGCCAAGGGGCTCATCGTCGGTCGCATCCCCGAGGCACGAAACTGCCTCGACGCCGCCGGCTTTAGGACTTGGTAAATCGGTCCACGAGCTGACCGACGCCAGGAAGCGACTCCTTCACATGCTTCTCGCCCGTGGAGCGGAGGGCTTCGTAGGTCTTGCGAAGCACTGCGTGCTCGGTCTTGCGAGCGCGCGCGTCGGTGATCGATAGCAGCGCGTTGGCAGCTCTGTCGCCCCGCGAAGCGAGGAAGGAGCCAAAGCCGGCCGCCGT
>CAIWGR010000015.1 GCA_903912275.1 uncultured delta proteobacterium | reverse complement strand
TTCACCTCGGCTCAGCACTGCTCTGGAGCGCGCTGCTCGCGGTGGTCGTGAGCCGCGGCGCCCTGCGAGGCAGCGCAGGCGCGCTCCTGCAGCGGGTCGGCGAGGTCTCCTACGGCGTCTACCTCTATCACACCTTCGTCATCGCTGCGGTCCTGCTGCTGCTCCGCCAGACCGGCCTGCACGACGGGCTCCTGCACCATGTCGTCACCTACCTGCTCGTCTTCGGCGCGACCTTTGCCCTCTCGTCCGGCTCCTACCGCTGGTTCGAGACCCCCTTCCTGCGGCTCAAGGAGCGGTTCGCCGTGGTGGCGAGCAGTGCCCGGTCGAAGGCCTCTTCACCGCGCGGATAACGCCACCCGCTCCCACGGCCCAAAGGCCGCGCCGAAGGCCAGCGCGGCGGACCGTTCGCTCTGCGCGGCATCACCCGTCGTCATCATCCGCGGCAGCGCCGCCGCTACGCCCTCGCCGAGCGCCGGCAGTCCGGTAGCCAGTTGCTCGACCAGCTCCTCCACAGGGTCGAGCCACCGCATCGCTGGCAGTAGTTCCAGCAGACGGGGGAGCAGCGCGGGATAGTGGGTGCAGGCCAAGAGCACAGCGTCGCAATCGGCGAGCGCCGCAACGAGCGGAAGCAGGTCGGCATCGAGCTCGGCACCTGACAGCCGGCCCGCCTCCACATGGGCCGAGAGCGGCTGCGCGACGAGGCCGCGCGTGCGTCGTCCCGCCGCCTCGAGCGCGGCAGCATGGAGCCCCGCCTCGATGGTCCGACGCCCGCCGAGGATGCCGATGCGCTCGCCCGGCACGGTCTGCCGCAGCGCCAGCGCGATGCCCGGCGCGATGACGCCAACCAGGCTGCAGGCGCAGAGGTTGGGCACCAGCGCCGCGCTCGCCGCGTTGCAGGCCACCACGAGCAGGTCGGGCGCGAAGGTCGCCGCCACCGCCCGGATGCGGCTCTGCAGCGCCTCGTCGTCGAGCAGCCCATAGGGCGGCTGCCCGCTGTCGGAGAGGTAGAGCCACTCCGCCCCAACCCGCGCCTGCAGCCGCTGGAGCGCATCGACGCCGCCGATGCCCCAGTCCATGACCACAACGCGCGGCAGCGAGCTCATGGGTAGGTCTGCGGCGCAACCTGGCCCGGCTGCAGCGGCCCCGAGTCGAAGGCCAGCACGCGGCTCTGCCAGCCCACATTGAGCACCTCCACCTTCTGCCCGGGGAAGCGGCTCTCGAGGTACCATACAAACTCATGCTGGGCCCGGATGGGGTTGTAGCGGATCATCTCCTGCCACTGCGGGTCGGCGGTGAGCCGCTTGAGCGCCTCGCGGAACCGCCGGTTGCGCGCCCGCTCCGCCAGCGCACGCGCCGCGTCCAGACCAAACCGGGGCGTCTCGCGCAGCCCCACGGGCGACGCCACCATATCGACGATGAGCAGCCGACCGCCCGGCGCCAGCACCCGCCGCACCTCGGCCATCAGCGGGTCCCAGTCGAGATAGCGGAAGGAGAGCAGGCTTGTGACCACATCGAAGGAGCCATCCGCGAAGGGGAGCTGCGGTCCATCCACCTTCACAAAGTTAAGCGTGGCCGAGCCCTCGGTGCGGCGACGGGCCTGCGCGAGCATGCCCTCGGAGGCGTCGACGCCCACGCCCGAGGCGATGCGACCCTCGAGCGCCCGGAGCAGCGCGCCGTTGCCGCAGCCGATGTCGAGCACCCGCGGTGCACCGGTTCCATCGAGATGGGCGTTGAGCCAGCGCCATTCATCGCGCCGCACGCGGATGTCTTCAAAGACCGCATCGTAGCGCGCCGCCACGCCGTCGTAGCTGGCCGCCTCCCCAATCTCGGCGGGCTCGAACCGCTTCATCGCTTCGGTGGCCATGAGACCCGCATACTTACGGGCGCTGCCGATCAGCCCGTCGGACTTCTTGCCGCGACAGCCGACCAGGTAGAGCGGCGCCTCTGCGCTGCCGAGCCCGGGCCAGACGAAGCGGTCTTCGCGGAGGGTGAAGGTGGTGTAGAAGTGGTAGCCCCATGCCGGAACGCCGAAGGTGCGGGCGAAGAAGGGGGCGAACCAGCGGGCGGTGCGGCAGGCATGGAAGAAGGCCTGCGAGCCGGCGCCAAGCGGCAGCTTGAGGCCGCGCGGATGGGCGAGTTCTGTGAGCGGTGAGAGCGAGCGCCACTCGTGGGGGCTGAACTGCTCGGGGAGTGCGGTGGTGCCGAACATGGGGCCATAGAGGCCGGAGTGGCCGAAGAAGTGGAGCTCGGTGAGCAGGGTGCCGGCGTCGACCAGCAGCTGCATCTCATCGAGGAACTCGGCCTTGGACTCGATGGCGACGCAGCGCACATCGTGGCCCGCAGCCCGCAGGCGCGCAGCGCTGTCCTCCGAGGCCCGCTTGAGCTCCGGGCCGCCGTCACGGTAGCGGGTGGTGTAGCCAATCCAGTGGGTGGTCATCGGGCGCTCCAGGGTTCGATGGCGACAATGGCAGCTGCATCTTCGGGGATCCAGGCGCCGCAGTCGTCGGGGACGATGACGGTGCGCCGGCCTTCGGGGTCGTAGATGCGCATGCTGGCGATGCAGGGTTCGTAGTGATGGATGGAGAGGGTGAGCGCGGCATCGGGCGATGCGGTCATGCGGTGGATGAGGCCGGGCGGGACCTCAATGGTGCAGGGCGCGGCGTGGTGCAGGGTCGAGGTGTGGAGGAGGCCCCGGCCGTCGAAGTCAAACCGCTCTTCGACGAGTTCGCCGATGACAAGATGGACGCGCCCGGAGGCTGTCGCGCCATGGTCGTGAATGGCGCAGGTTGCACCCTGCTTCCACTGCATGGAGATAATCTCTCTGTCTCCATCTGCAAAACAGACGAGACGCCCATAGGCCTGCTCAAACATGGTTTCCCCCGAGGATGTCGCGGGGCCGATACACGATTCGATGGGGCGCGTCGAGCGCTGAGGGCGGTCGCGGTTCCTACGATGACACCGGAGATGGAATGCTGCTCGACAAACTCCCACCTCTCTGGCTAGGCCAACAGGGAAGGTGGCGTTGAAAAAAATTTGGGGGAATCATGGAGAAGGAAAAGTCGAGCGGCTGTGGCTGTGTTGGTGCGGTCATCGGCATCCTCATCATCCTGTTCGTGGGCTATGCCGCCTACAAAATCGTCGATGTCCGCCGCGAGGGAAACGCCTATCTCCACGACCGGCGCTGAGCGCAGCGCTCGGTCCTGCGTCCTACCTACAAACCGACTCACACCGCAGGCGGCCGCCGCCGTTCGCCAGGCACATGACCTGATCAATCTCGCACTGCGAGTATTGGCTCCAGTCGGTGTTCGGGTTGCAGGCAGCGTTGCAGATGCTCTGCACGGCCTGCATGCACATGGGCATGTCGCCCTCGTCGCCCATGCAATTCGACATCAGGTGCGACATGCAGTTTCCCGCATCTCCCCCAGGGCAGTCGGGAACGCGCACCCCGCGGTTGAAGAAGGCGAGCGCGCCAATGATCACAACGAAACTCCCGACCGCGATGAGTCCATATTTAACGGCATTCGACGACTCCTGCGAATTCGCGTCACTCATGTTCCCCTCCCCTTTTTTTGCGCCA
>CAIWGR010000014.1 GCA_903912275.1 uncultured delta proteobacterium | reverse complement strand
GTGGTCTGCAGCCCGCGCTTCGCAAAGGCCTCCGCCATCTCGATGCCAATGAAGCCGCCACCGACAATGACCGCCGTCTTCGCCCTTCCGGACTGCAGCGCAGCTTCCAGCCGGTCCATGTCGGGCACCGTCCAGAGCCGGAAGACCTGCTCCCAATCGGAGCCAGGAATGACCGGCATGATCGGCAACCCACCCTGCGCGAGGATGAGCTTGTCGTAGTCCAGCCATTGCGAGCCAGACGCGCTCTCGAGCCGAACGCGACGACCTGCCCGGTCGATCTCAACCACCTCTGTGTTCACCCGCACATCGACCCCATACTTGGAGCCAAACCCGTCGGGCGTCTGGAGCAGCAGGCTCGCGCGCTCCTTGATGTCGCCGCTGAGGAAGTAGGGCAGCCCGCAGTTGGCGTAAGAGATGTAGGGACCGCGCTCGACCAGCACGATCTCGCAATCTGCGTCGATACGCCGAGCCCGCGCCGCGGCCGTCGCTCCAGCGGCCACGCCGCCGATGATGACGATACGCTTCTTCGATTCCATGACGGACTCCGTTGGTATCATGACTTCACGCCCCCGTGATTGCGGCGGTGTCTGCAGTGTGTTCGATGAGTCCGCCCAGGACACGAACCGCCTCGGCGTATCCTCGGCTGCCCAGACGCTCCCGGAGCCGGGCGTCGCAGCGCGTTTCGCAGGCAACGATCTCCGCCTGCGCTGCCCGACCGGCCTCGGTCAGTTCGAGCATCAGCGTGCGGCGGTCGCTGCCCGGCACGCGCACGACCAAGCCGCGCGCCACGAGCCCATCGACCACGCGGGTCATGCGCGAGACGGAACGGCCCGTTCGCGCGGCGTAGTCGCTGCAAGACAGCGACTCCTCGCCCACCAGCCGCAGCACCTGGAACTCTGCCGAAGAGAGCTGCAACGACTCGCGCAGCCCCTCTTCGAGGAGGTCGCACTGCTGCTTGAGCTGAAAGATGCGTTCGATGACTTCGCGTTCGCGCATGACCGACTCCGTTGCGGGCAACTCATTGCCAAAGACAATTGTTGCCAAAAGCAACGAATGAACTTTCAGCGTTGCGGACACTTGACCCGCGGGAAGCGGGGCGGCATCGACCACTCCTGAGCGAGCATGTCTGGGTCCGTCGCTCTGAAACGGGCTCATGAGCGGCCACGCGTCGGTCCATGTCCACAAGGTACCCCGGAAACACGAAGGCGCATGAGTATCCCGAAGCGTGAACCCAAACTGAGGAAGGACATCGAGGGGCTGCGCGCCATCGCGATCCTGACCGTCGTCCTCTTTCACGCCAAGGTGCCGGGCTTCTCCGGCGGCTACATCGGCGTCGACCTCTTCTTCGTCCTCTCCGGCTACCTCATCTCCGGTTTGCTGCTGGACGAGCGCGCGCGCGCCGGCGCCATCCACTTCGCAGGCTTCTACGCCCGACGCGCGCGACGTCTCCTGCCTGCCTCGGTGACCATGCTGCTCGGAGTCTGCGTGGCAGGCTCCATGCTCTCCGCTCCATCGCTGCAGGGTTGGTTTGCGGCCGGCGTCAGCTTTGCCTCACTCTACATGAGCAACATTCAGTTCATCCGCTCCGGCGCAGACTACTACGGCGGGAGTGCAGAGCGTCACCCGCTGCTGCACACCTGGTCGCTCTCGGTCGAGGAGCAGTTCTACTTCATCTGGCCGCTCGCGATCGCCGGCATTGCCTACCTCGTCTCGCGCCGCC
Organism: uncultured delta proteobacterium; assembly: GCA_903912275.1. Lineage (GTDB taxonomy): Bacteria > Myxococcota_A > Bradymonadia > REDH01 > REDH01 > CAIWGR01. The sequence continues at coordinate 613 of CAIWGR010000014.1, read as the reverse complement.
ATCTACTGCGGGCGACCCACCTGCTCGCCATCATCACCGGGGTCGGATTTGTTGCGGCGGAGTGGGCGCGGCAGCAGCTGCCATTGGAGGGATTCTACTTCTCCGCGTTCCGCCTCTGGGAGTTTGCTGCCGGCGCGTTGCTCGCGGGCTACCAGCGCGAATTCAGCCCGATTGCAGGCCCCATCGGACGAGCTGCCGGATGGCTCGGCCTTGCGCTCCTGCTCGGCTCCACCACCCTGATGTACAGCGACTCTACCTTTCCGGGGGTAGGTGCACTTCCGACCGTGGTCGGCACGCTGCTGGTTCTGCACGGCACGACATCCGATGTGCAGGCGCCGCTCCACCGCCTCTTGGCCTTCGCTCCCTTCCAGACGCTCGGACGGCTCTCCTACTCCCTCTACCTGTGGCACTGGCCCTTCCTGATCTTCGGAGCGACGCTGGTTCCCTACGCCACGGTCTGGCATCGGCTTGCCTTCGTACTTGCCTCAGCCATCGTCGCAGACCTCTCCTACCGGCTCGTAGAAACCCCTCTCCGCCACCATCCGTGGCTCTCTGCTGCCCCCTCTCGCACCATCGGCGTCGCGCTCGCTGTGACACTCGGTATGGCGGGGGC
>CAIWGR010000013.1 GCA_903912275.1 uncultured delta proteobacterium | reverse complement strand
CTCCGCAGAGGAGGCGATCGCCAACCCGTCCGAGGTGGTCGAGGTAGGCGGTTGCATCGCTGAAGTAGTCGCGCCCGGCCTCGAGGAGCTGAGCGAAGAGGATGCCGTGCGACCGCTCGGTCAGACGCGCGGAGTGGCCCACGACATAGGCGCGGGCATCGCTCGACGGTGCAAGGAAGGGATGCGGTGTCTCGATGATGCGACGCTCGTCGAGCTCGCGACGCACCGTCTCGAACTCCCTGGCGGCGTGGTCGAGACCCCAACGGAAGTTGGCGACGGTCTCCTGCACGCGTGCCCGAAGTTCTGATTCCGATTCGGTGAGCCAGGTGGCCTCGGCAAGCAGTGCCTGTCGGCTGGCAGCGGTATTGGCACGGTCGAAGCCGCGACTCTGCAACCGGCAACACTCGTCCCAACCGTACCAGAGCGCGACGGGCAGCGTCTCGTTGATGCGGCTGGTTGCGTAAAGCTCAAACCGGCTCATGCCGTCGGCCCAGAAGAAGCCGCAGGCACGATGGAGGAGTTCGTGCGGGGCCCACTTCGCAACGTGGTTGGGGTTGAAGGTGGCGAAGGGCTCGTCCTGCTTGAAGGACTGGTACTTCCCGATGTGGAGCACGCCCGCATCCCAGACGCCGTTGAGCAGGTTCTCGACCTCGTCTCCGCCACGCTGCGACTCCTCCCAGGCGATGGGAGCGCGGGCCTCGTGATGGACGGTGGTCGCCCCCGATTGAAGCGCGAGGCAGACGGCGCGAAAGGCGGCCGGAGAGGCGACCACTTCACCGGTGGGGAGGCCGGCCATCGCAGCAACCGCAGCGCCCTGCTCCAGCGCCACAGGTCGGAGCGCGAGCATCCAAGTTACGAGCGCATCGGAGAGCGACGCTTCATCGAGCGCACGGAGCGCGCCGAGCGAAGAAAGGGAGAGGCCGGGGACCGCGAAAGAGATGGTCATGTGGCAACCGTGCGTGCGGTGTCTTGAAGATGGCGGCGCTTCTCGCCCCGGCAGCCTGCCAAGTCAAGGCGGCGCGCGGTTTGCAGAATGGTCCGCGACGGGGTAGGCGATGGAGCATCATCATCGTGGGGCCTGCATGAATCATGACCGTTCGGGGAGAGAGATGCGGGCGCCTGAGGGCGCCGGGAAGCGGTACAATCCGCATAGGCGCACGTGCGTAACGCTGCTCGTTGCGATGTTCCTGCTCTGCGCGGGCTGCATCGCCGAGAGCGAAGGTTCGACACCGCGACGGCGGTCGGTCTACCGTGCGCCAGCGGTGGCCGCGCAGCCTGCAGCAGAGGCCGTGCGACCTGATGCGGCTGCTCCTCCTGCCGTAGCAAAGTCAGGCGCAGCACAAGGCCTGCGCCTCATCGCCTGGAACATGGAGTGGCTCGCCGATGAGCCGGGCCATGGAACCGTCAAGCGGGCCGTCTCCGACTACCATGCCCTGGCGGGATACGCGGCGGAGATCGACCCCGACATCGCGGTGCTCGAAGAGGTCGCAGGCGAGGAGGCTGTGCAGCGTGTCTTCGACAGCAGCCGCTACCACATCTACGTCACGAAGGAGACGGGCGTGCAGCGGGTAGCGCTGGTCTGGAAGAAGAGCATCGACCTGCAGGTCGTCGACGAGCTCGAAGAACTCGGGCCGGGTGGCCTGCGCGAGAGCCCAGATGCGCTCGTGACCCTGCCTGGAGGAAGTTTCCGGCTACTGGGCGTGCACCTCAAGTCGAGCTGCTTTTCGGAGAACCTGGTCACGACCCGCAAGGAGGCCTGCATCACGCTGCGCGGGCAGATGGAGATCGTCGAGGCGTGGATGGAGGCCCGTCAGGCGGAGGGCACGCCCTTCGCGGTCCTCGGTGACTTTAACCGTCGCTTCTCGGACCGCGACGACGCCTGGGCAAATCTCAACGACGGCACCCCGGCAGGCTTCAAACTCGTCGCGCCCACCATCGGTCAGACCGCGCATTGCCGCGAGGGCCGCTACCGAGATTTCATCGACCACATCGTCATGAGCGACAGCCTGGCGCGTCGGATGGTGCCCGGCAGCTTCCAGCAGTGGAACTACCGCTCGTGGGACCCGCCCGTGCTCTCCGACCACTGCCCGATCGGTGTGAATCTGCGCTGAAAATTGTTCGCTGAAAATTTGCCTCGGCGATCGCAGTGAGGCCTAACGGCTCCGTTCCAAGTTGGTTGAGAACGAAAGCAGGGAGGCATCATGGCTGGCAAGCGCGGAGAGCAGGAATTTGGTTGGGATGAGTCGGAAGAGGAGTTCTTCACCTCGGGCGACCTCAAGCCGGTGGAGCAGAGCGGCTCGGTTTCGGGCATGGAGTCTGGCCCCGTTTCCACGGCCCTCCGGGTGGCGCCCGCGGTGCCCACCTGGGCGCTGGCGGTGATCGGCATCTCCGTCTGTGGCAACCTCGCGCTGGGCCTGCACATGCTGGCGAGCCGCGACTCCAACCTCGACAGCAACGCCGCCTCCAAGAATGGCGCAGCTCCCCTCGCTGGCGCCATGGTCACCGGCTCGACGCTTGAGATCCTCCCGGAGGACGGCGTCGCAACCGGCTCGGGCAGCGGCGAAGGGTTCGTCGCCGAAGGCTCTGGCAGCGGCGCAGGCGTTGTCGCTGAAGGCTCCGGCAGCGGCCATCCCTCGCTTGAGGTTGCCCGCGTCGATTCGGGCACCGTCGTGCCTTCGAACTTCTCGACCGGCCACGCCGTGATCGCCGGTTCGATTCCCGCATCGCTTGCACCCATGGCGGGCGAGCGGGGCGACGCGCTCTCTGCCGCCTTCAACCGCCTCGTCATGTGGGACCTCGATGTCCGCCGTGACCTCCGCGCCGGCGACGAGGCCTCCGTGGCCTGGCAGGAGACGGCCGACAACGCGCAGGTCGTCATCGGTGCCGCCTCCTACAAGTCGACCAAGTTCAACAAGTCGCTCACGGCCTTCCGCTTTCAGGCCACCGGCGACACCCTGCCCCGCTACTGGTCGGCTGATGGCAAAGAGGTGGAGTTCCGCCTCAACAACAGCCCCATCGAGAACTACGATCAGGTCACGAGCCTCCTCAAGGACCGCCCGACCCACCACGGCATGGACTTCAAGACCCCGGTCGGAACCCCCGTCAAGGCGCCGTGGGCCGGCGTTGTCACCCAGGCCAACTGGAACTGGGGCGCCAACGGCAACTGCATCGAGATCGCCTTCGCGAACGGCAACACGGGCAAGTTCCTCCACCTGAGCGAGAACAAGGTGAAGGCGGGCGACCGCATCACGGCCGGCGAAGTCATCGCGCTCTCGGGCAACACGGGCCACTCCACCGGTCCCCACCTGCACTACCAGCTCGAGAAGGCCGGCGAGATCCTCGACCCCGTCAAGGTGCACGGCACCTTCCGCCGCGAGATGCCCGAGACCGACCGCGCCCGCTTCCAGGCAGAAGTCGGTCGCATGACCGCCACGTTGGCTTCGAAGTAGTCTTACGATCGACCATATCGGTGGCTGAGTTCGCGCAGGCGAGCGGCCACCCCCGCATCCAGCGCCCCATCGCGAAGCCGCCAGCACCAGTTGCCGACGGCAGAACCGGGGCGGTTCATGCGCTCCTCGCTGCCGAGCGAAAGCAGGTCTTGGGCCGGCACGAGGGCGAGCAGCGCCGGTGACCGCCAGAGCCCCTCGAGGAGCTGCCAGGCGATGTCGGCGCCGTCGATGCCGAAGTAGCGCCGCGCATGGTCGGCCTCCGCCGCCGGGCAGGTCGCATACCAGCCGGCCGTCGTGTCGTTGTCGTGGGTGCCGGTGTAGGCGACGCACCGAACCGGGTAGTTGTGCGGAAGGTAGGGATGGTCGTCGCCGCCGCTGAAGGCGAAGTGGAGAATCTTCATGCCGGGCAGTTGGAGGCCGTCGCGGAGCTCCTCGACGGCCGGCGTGATGATGCCAAGGTCTTCGGCGATGATGGGCAGTTCGCCGAGCTCGTTGCGGAGTGCGTCGAAGAAGGGGCGGCCCGGGCCGGGACGCCAGCTCCCCGAGCGAGCATCGGGGGCCTCGGCGGGGATGGCCCAGTAGGATTCGAAGCCGCGGAAGTGGTCGATGCGGACCATGTCGGCCTGGCGAAGGCAGGCGCGGACCCGCTGCTTCCACCAACGGTGGCCCGTCGCCTCGCTGGCCGTCCAGTCGAAGAGCGGGTTGCCCCACCGCTGCCCTACCTCGCTGAAGTAGTCGGGCGGCACACCGGCGACGAAGGCAGGTTGACCGCTCGCGTCGAGCTCAAAGAGCGACCGCTCGACCCAGACATCTGCAGAGTGCAGTCCGACGAAGATGGGGATATCGCCGACGATGCGAATGCCGGCACGGTTGGCGGCAGCGCGCACCGCCTGCCACTGGGCGTCGACGGCGAACTGCACCAGCTTCACCGCCGCGATGGCCGGCGCCTCTGCTGCTGCGAAGGCCGCGAGCGCCTCTGCGTGCCGGTCGCGCAGCGCAATGGGCCACGCTTGCCAGAGGCCGGCGCCATGCCGCGCCCCGATGGTCTCAAAGAGTGCGAAGTCGTGGAGCCAGTGCGATGCTGCTTCGAAGGCCTCCAGCGCAGCCCGGTCTGCATCTGTGGCCCCCTCAGTGAAGCCCTTCACGAGCGCGGGAAGGAGCTGCTCCCGCTGCCACGTGGCGTGGGCGTCGAAGTCTGAGGAGGTGCCGGCGTGGGGACACGTCGCGAGCACCGCGCCATCGAGCCAGCCGCGGGCAACGAGCTCTTCGGCGTCGAGCAGCAGCGGGTTCATCGCGAAGGCGCTGGTGGCCATGTAGGGGCTGTCTGACGCGGCCGGCGGGCCAAGTGGCAGCATCTGCCACAACCCCTGCCCTGCGGCCTCCAGGAAGGCGACAAAGGCCCGCGCGTCGGCACCGAGCGTGCCGCTGGGCCCGGGCCCGGGCAGCGAGGTGGGATGGAGGAGGATACCTGAGGTTCGACGGTCCATAGCTGCGCTCCGAATGACAATCGCGGCCTCCTACGACGAGGCCACCGGCGATGCAATCACAGCGTCGGCCGCGAACTCGCCCATCCTGCACCAACCCGCTACGGAGGCGACCTCTCTGCAACGCGGACGACCTCTTGAAAGTACCCTTCTACGGCGCCGTCGACACCCTCATGATGCCCATCGAGTCGCTCATCGTCTACGAGAGCGGCGGCCTCACGGTCATCAACAAGCCCCCGGGCCTCCAGTCCACGGGCCGATCGCTCGAAGACAGCAACTGCGCGCAGTACCTGCTGATGGCACGCGCCCGTCGCATGGTCTGGGCTGTCCACCAGATCGACGCCGACACCTCGGGCCTGCTGGTCTTCACCACCAAGCGGGCGCTGGTCCCCATCTACCAACAGCGGCTGCTCACACCGAACGGCCAGAAGACCTACCTCGCCATCTGCAACGGCAACCCCGAATGGCAGGAGCGCGTCGTTGATGCCCCCATCGGCGACTTCAACGAGCGAGGCGACTACCGCTACGGCGTGAACCCAAACGGCAAGACCGCCAAGACCCGCTTCCGGGTCCGTGCCCGCGCGGGCGCCTATTGCCTCATGACAGCCGAACTCTTCACCGGGCGCACCCACCAGATACGGGTGCACCTGCAGCACGAAGGGCTCACCCTGGTGGGCGAGAACCGCTACATCGACACGCCCTGCCGCGAGCATCACCGGCAGGCGCTCCATGCGTGGCGGCTGCGCTTTTCGGACGGCGAGGAGCCCTCCGGGTTCGACGCGCCGCTGCCGCAAGACCTCAGCGAGCTCGCCGCGCGGCTGGGGCTCGAGGTGAACCCGGCCGCATGGGACGACCTGCCCTAACCCGAGGGCTGGTCAAAGACGGCGACCAGCTGCTCGGCCCAGGCCACCACCACGCCGTCGCTCTGCAGCGTACCAAGGCTCGTTGCGTAGCCATCGGCAGCGGCGAGGGCATCCGCGCGGAACCACCAGAAGCCATCTTTGGGCACCGGCGCAGGCTGGAGAAAGTGAACCGACCATCGCACTGTGCTGGCCATGAAGGGGGCGGTAGCGACGGGAAGAATGGGGGCGGGGAAGGCGTCGAGCAAGCCGAGCTGTGCAGCAGCGCCGGAGCCCGGGTCGTCGAGAAAGCGCAGGTAGCCGCCGGTGGCCGCGTCGTCGGAGCCCGTGAAGGGGAAGCCGCCTTCGGAGAGCCGGCTCTCGAACTGGCGCGTGAAGGCGGGCGTGATGCCCGGGATGAAGGGGATGGGGAAGGAGGCGTCGAGCGGCTTGCTGGGCTGCCGCGACCGCACAGGCACCGTGATGGAGGATGGGCGGGCGGCGCCGAAGACGGCGGTCACGCGGGTGGTGATGCTGTTGCCGTCGCCGATCAGCGCTTCGGCAAACGCGACGTTCCGCCCGCGGCGGAGCAGACGAACCTCGATGATCACGACTCCCGCCGGCAGCGGCGACATGAAGACCGTCTCGGTCGAGAGCACGGGCGGCAGCCCTTCGATGGCCTGCTCCATGGCGCGGAGGCCGAGCGCAGCGACGATGCCTCCGTAGAGCGTGCGGCCCTGCAGCCAATCCTCTCCGACGGTGACAGAGAAGGTGTCGGCTCGACCGGCCACTGGCGCCGCCGAAGTCATCAGTTCGTTCCAGGTTGTCATGGTCACTCCCGAAGGTTGGCCGCTCCTAGGCTGGGCCCCAGAAGGTGACAATGCCGCACTGGGTCAAAAGGTGCTTGCCCCCCGCCCCCCTGCTGCTAAAAGGCGCCGCCGAGCCGGAAGCAGACCCTCTGTTCCCCGGACCTCGTGTTGACGCCCCGGCGCAGCAGCGCGGCCACGGCCGCCGTGTTTGAGCCTGCCTCAGAGCAGCAGAAGCCGAGCCGGAATCCCAAAGTCACCGCCGACACATCCAGACTGTTTTCTCGCCCGCGCTCATGCGGGCCCCCTGTTTGCATCGGGCCCCCGTGCAAGAGGTTTCGGAAGGAGGGCAAACACGTTGGAAGCACTCGGTCGTCATTGCATCATTGAGTATTACGGTTGTCCGAGCGAGATCATGAACGATGTGAAGCTCATCGAAGATGCCATGGTCGGTGCTGCGCGCGCGATGCGTGCCAACATCGTGGCGTCTGAGTTCCATCACTTCAATCCGCATGGCGTCAGTGGCATGGTCATCATCAGCGAGTCGCACCTCTCCATCCATACCTGGCCGGAGTACGGTTACGCGGCCGTTGATGTCTTTACCTGCGGCGATGTCATCGACCCGACCAATGCGCACGAGATGCTCCGCGAAGCCTTCAAGCCCACGAGCGAGTCGGTCATGGAGCTCAAGCGCGGCCTGCTCCGCGTGCCGAAGGGTAGCCTGCCGAAGGCCTACGCAGTCAAAGAGTAACGACCCCGGCGTTGGGCTGAGCGGCTCGACCCGCTCTCCCTTCACCGTCGAACCGCCTGGCGCCACGCGCCGATGCCCCCGGCCTCTCGCAGATGCCGCTGATGGCAGCAGAGCCGCATCCTCCTGCCGCTCCGCGCATCTCACCTTCGATTCCACCTCAACGACGAAGGTCTTCTCATGATTCAGATTGGCGATACCCTCCCCGAAGCCGAACTCCACCAGGGCAGCCCCGGCCACAAGGTGAGCACAGGCTCGCTGTTCTCGGGCAAGCGGGCCATCCTCTTCGGCGTCCCCGGCGCCTTCACGCCCGGCTGCAACCGCACCCACCTGCCCGGCTACATCAACGACGCCGAAGACTTCCACGCCAAGGGCATCTCGGAGATCGTCTGCGTGGCGGTCAACGACGCCTTCGTCATGGCAGCCTGGGGTGAAGCCCTCGGCGCAGATGGGAAGGTGCGGTTGCTCGCAGATCCGACCGGCGCCTTCACCAAGGCGATGGGCCTCGAAGTCAACGCTACGGCGCTCGGCGGTCTCCGCTCGAAGCGCTACGCGATGATTGTCGACAACGGGGTGGTGACCCACCTTGAACTCGAGCCGGACGGCTTTGGCCTCTCCTGCTCGCTCTCGTCCTCGATGATTGACCGCGCCTAGCATTGAGGAGCTGCTCGGCTCACGATGGGGAGCCGAGCAACGCCTAACTACTCGGCCTCTTTCACTGTGCCGGGGCGCCAGATGGTGCCGGGACCGACCTCGTCAGCGATGGTGGGCAGTGCCCAACCGGGCTGACCCGTGATGCGCCGCCGGATGTAGTTCGGCAGTGCGATGCAGGCGCGCATCACATCGGCGTTGAAGACGCGAAGTTCGGGCTCCATGGCCGCGACCCGTGCTTCGGGCACCGGCACAGCGCCGACGTCGACGCCCTGGCTCGCGGCCGTGAAGGCCCAGACGCAGCCAGGGTAGGAGAGCGTCTGTCCGAGGTAGAGCCGGGCATGCTTGTAGATGGAGGAGAGGAGCTCGTGGATACGGGCGACCCGGTCGAGGTAGAAGCTCGGCGAATCGCTCTGCGGCACAAGGATGCCGTTCTCGCCGAGCAGCGCCGCGCAGTTGCGGTAGAAGCCTTCGGTGAAGAGGTCGACGGCCGCATCGACGGGGTCGGTCGAGTCGACGAGGATGAGGTCGTACTGCTCGCGGTTGGCGACAGCGCGCTCCACAAAGGCCACACCGTCGTCGACGATGACACGGGCCTTGGGGTGGTCGAGCGCCGCAGCCACATCGGGGAAGTACTGACGCGAGACGCGGATGACCTCGCCATCGATGTCGACGAGGTGGGCCTCCTCGACCTCGGGGTGCCGGAGCACCTCGCGAAGCGTGCCGCCGTCGCCGCCGCCGATGATGAGCACCCGCTTGGGCGACGGATGGGCGAACATGGCCATGTGGGTGAGCATCTCATGGTAGCCGCTCTCGTCCCGCTCGGTCACGTTGGTCACGCCGCCGAGGGCCAAGACCATGCCGTAGTCGAGGGCCTCAAAGACCTCGATCTTCTGGAACGGTGTCTCAAACGACTCGTGGAACTTCGTCACCGTGAAGGTGAGGAAGGTGTTTTTGGTCCAGGGGTCGAAGTAGCGGTCCGACATCGTTCACCTCATGTTGCAGCGGCCGTGGCATCCGCCCCGCATGCGCGGGAGCGGGCGCGACCCTCTAGAACCTTTGCGCGGCAATGCAAGAGAAGCCCACTGGGGTCGACAGCGGCAGGGAGCGCTCACTAGGAGTCGCAGGCCTCTTGCGGTGGTGAGCCCATGAACAACATCGATTTCGCAGCGCTGCTCGACGACATCGCCCAGCTGCTGGCGCTGACCGACACGAACCCCTTCCGGGTGAAGGCCTACGAGAACGCGTCGCGGCTTGTCCGAGGCATGGAAGAGCCCATCGCACCGCTGGTTGCGGGGGGCACGGTGACCTCGCTGAAGGGCATCGGAAAGGGCATCGCAGCCGACCTGGAACAGATGCTAGCCACCGGCAGCTGCGAGTCGCTCGATGCGCTCCGCGCCGCCATTCCGCCGGGCTACGCCGACCTCACGCGGGTCCGCGGACTCGGCCCCAAGCGGATCCAGACGCTGCGCGCCGAGCTGGGCATCGAGAACCTAGATGCGCTCGAGGAGGCCGCGGCCTCGGGCCGGCTGGCCACTGTCGCCGGCATGACAGAGAAGACCGTGGCCAAGATGACGGATGAGATCCGACGCATCCGCGCCGCAGGCTCGGGGGTCGTTGTCGGCTCGGCCTTCCGTGCGGGTCAGGCGCTGAGCGATTGGGCCGCTGAGCAACTCGAGCCGGGCGATGAGGTGACGCTGGCAGGCAGCGTCGCGCGCGGCGATGAACTCCATCACGAAGTGGTTGTCGCGGTCTCTGCAGCAGCGCCCGAGGCCTGCCTCGCGCAGCTCCGCGCGGCCGCGGGAGGCGGAGCAATCGAGAGCGGTGCGCTGCTGCTCGAGGAGCGCGCCGGGCTGCGACGCCGCGTCGTAGCTGCCAAGCCCGACGAGGTGCCCGCGCAGTGGCTCGTGGAGACGGCGACGCCGGCTGTGCTCACCGCACTGCAGGCTCGGGCCACAGCGCGCGGGCTCGGCGACCTGCGCGCGCTCCGCGCCACAAGCACCGCGGCACTCTTCGCCCTGCTCGACCTGCCCAACCTGCCTCCTGAGCTCCTCAGTGACCTGCGCGGACTCGATGCCTCCGCCGACGACATCGAAGCACTCGTGAGCGTCGACAAGATGCGCCGCGACCTCCACCTCCACACCACCTGGAGCGACGGCGGCAACACCATCGTCGAGATGGCCACCGCCGCCGCGTCGCGCGGCTACGACGCCATCGCCGTCACCGACCATTCGCCCTCGCTCACCGTCGCGCGCGGCCTCTCCGCCGAGCGTCTCACCGCGCAGATAGCGGAGCTTCGGGCCACCGACGCACCGGTCCGGCTCTTTGCAGGACTCGAGGTCGACATCCTCGCCGACGGACAGCTCGACATGGAGCCAGCGCTCCTCGACGAACTCGACTGGGTCGTCGGCTCCGTCCATGGCCAGATGAGCCAGCAGCCGGCCGTCATGACCGACCGCCTCCTGCGCGCCATCAGCTCGGGCCGCATCGACGCGCTCGGCCATCCGACGGGGCGCATCCTCGGCGGTCGGCCCAGCTTCGACTTCGACATCGATGCCATCTTCGACGCCTGCGAAACCCACGGCGTCGCGCTGGAGTTGAACGCCGCGCCGGAGCGGCTCGACCTCAACGACACGCTCCTGCGCCGCGCGCTCGCACGCCCCGGCATCCGCTTCGTCATCAACACCGACGCCCACTCTGTCGCTGAGCTGTCGCAGATGCACCACGGCGTCCGCATGGCACGGCGCGCCGGGGTCCCCGCGAGCCGCGTCCTCAACTGCCTCGATGCGGAGGCCTTCGCGCGCCACCTCGCGACACGGCGCCCGCAATGACCGTCCTGCTCTGGTTCGTCGCCGGCCTGGCGCTCGGACTCCTGCTCCGCAGCAGCGAGGCGCTCCTCGCGCGGGTTGCAACGCTCATCATGCTGACGGTCTACGCCGTGGTCGCCGCGCAGGGCATCTACCTCGGCTCCACGCCGTCGCTTCAGGGAACCTTCGGCATCACGGTCCTCCACGGACTGCTCTTCGCGCTGCTCGTCTCGGCTGCCACGGTCGGCGTAGCGCAGCTCTTTGTCCGGTCCCGAAGCGGCGACCGGGGCGCTGCCCTCTCGCTCGACAAGGCGCTGTTGCTCCATGGGCTCCGCTCCGCCGCCGGCGTGCTCGGATTACTCGTCGTGACCGCCCTCGCCGGCAGCCTCTTCGCTGCCAAGCTCGCCCCCTTCCGCAGCTGCCTCGGCTGGCCGCTGGTGGCGCTGCTCGTCAGCATCGGCATCGAGACCGGCATCCGACGCCGAGAGTTGGCCGAACAGCTGCGCTCGCTCCGAACGGTGGCCGGCATCGCTGCCACCGCGCTCGTCGGCGCAATCATCGCAGGGCTGCTGCTTGCAATCATGCTGCCCTACCCGCTCCCCGCGATGGTGGCCGGCGCGCTTGGCTGCGGCTTCTACTCGGTCTCCGGTCCGCTCATCACCGAGCTGGCTGGGCCCGACGCAGGCGCCGTCGTGCTCCTCGGAAACCTCCTCCGCGAGAGCCTCGCGATGTGCATCATCGGCCTACTCCCCTCCCTCCGCATCGGCCCCGAGGCCGCCATCGCACTGGGCGGCGCCACCTCCATGGACTCGACGCTCCCCTTCCTCAGCCGCACCTACGGGAGCCAGGCCACGCTCCGCGCCATCGGCGTCGGCTTCGTCCTGAGCCTGGCCGTGCCTGTGATGGTCCCCGCCGCCTTCTGGCTGCTCCAAAAGCTCTCGTCAGGCTAAGAGGCGGACGCTACAGACCGCCCTCGCCCGTTGTTCCATTCTGTCTAGGTTTCGCACATGCTGCGCTTCGAATCTGTCTCCAAGTCGCACGGTCAGCAGATCATCTTCCTCGAGGCCTCCATGAGCGTCTTCGCGGGAGAAAAAGTGGGGCTCGTCGGGCCAAACGGCGCCGGCAAATCGACCGTCTTCCGCATGTTCGTGGGGACCGAGGTCGCAGACACAGGCTCGGTCTCGGTCGATCGCGGCGTCACGCTTGGCTACTTCGACCAGGATGTTGGCGAGATGTCGGGCCGCACTGTGCTCGAAGAGACGGTTGCCGGCGCGGGCGAGGTCTCGCGCATGGCTGCAGAGCTCGTCGATCTCGAGGCGGGGCTCGCAGACCCCGATCGCTTCGACGAGATGGAGCGGCTGGTCGACCGCTACGGCGAGGTCCAGGCCCGCTTCGAAGAGCTCGACGGCTACTCGCTCGACTCCCGCGCGCGCGACATCCTCGCCGGCCTCGGCTTCGCCCCCGAGATGGTGGAGGGCGACGTCGGCAAGCTCTCCGGCGGATGGAAGATGCGCGTCGCGCTCGCCCGCATCCTGCTCATGCGCCCCAGCGCGCTCCTGCTCGACGAGCCGACGAACCACCTCGACATCGAGTCCATTCTCTGGCTCGAGAAGTTCCTGCAGGGCTTCGCGGGCGCACTCATCATCACGTCGCACGACAAGGAGTTCATCAACCGGCTCGTCACCCGCATCGTCGAGATCGATGGCGGCGAGATGCTCTCCTACACGGGCAACTACGACTTCTACCTCCGCCAGCGCGAGATCATGTCGGCGCAGGCCGAAGCACAGGCCGACCGTCAGGCCGCGATGCTCGCCAAGGAGCGGGCCTTCATCGAGCGGTTCAAGGCACGCGCAAGCCACGCTGCGCAGGTGCAGTCGCGGGTGAAGAAGCTCGAGAAGATTGAGCTCATCCAGCCCCCGGTTCAGCGACGGCTCCCCCAGTTCGACTTCCGCTCGCCGCCCCGCTCCGGCGACGACGTCGTACGCATCCAGAAGGCCAACAAAGCCTACGGGAGCAGGGTTATCTACAAGGACTTCAGCTTCCTCATCCGTCGCACCGAACGCTGGTGCGTCATGGGCGTGAACGGCGCCGGCAAGTCGACGCTGCTCAAGATGATTGCGGGGGATTCACGCCCCGACGCCGGCGACCTCACTGTCGGAGCGAGCGTCAAGATGGGCTACTTCGCGCAGCATGCGATGGAGCTCCTCGCCGGCGACGAGACCATCATCGAGTCGCTCGAGCGGGCCTTCCCCATGGCATCCGTCGGCTCGCTCAAGAACCTGGCCGGCGCCTTCGGCTTTTCCGGCGACGACACCAAGAAGCTCTGCCGCCTGCTCTCCGGCGGCGAGAAGGCCCGCCTCGTCATGGCCCGCCTGCTCTACGATCCCCCGAACTTCCTCGTGCTCGACGAGCCCACGAATCACCTCGACATCGCCACCAAGGAGATGCTGGTGAACTCCCTCAAGGGCTACGAGGGCACCATGCTCTTCGTCTCCCACGACCGCTCGTTCCTCTCTGAAGTCTCGAACCGCGTCCTCGAGATCACCCACGACGGCCCGCGGGTCTTCGAAGGCGGATATCGTGAGTATGTGGTCGCGACCGGCTACGAAGCTCCAGGCGTCCGCTAGCCACTCCAACAGGGTCAACCATGTCGATGCAACGAAGCCTCCCGCTGGTCACGCTCCTCCTCCTCTCCGCCTGCAGCAAGGAGGCCGACAAGGCTACCGCAGACACCTCTTCGGAGGGCAGCGACGCCACCTCGGGCTCGGGCTCCAGCGACGTCTCGGAAGGCAGCGACACCACCTCAGGCTCCGGCTCCGGTGCAGCCGACACAACCGCCGACGCTACGCCGCCGACCTGGCCCACAGGCACGCCCGCCCGCATCGGCGGAACGCGGCCCGCCAAGGTCAACCACCCGCGCGCCTTCACGCCCGGCAAAGAATACCCGCTCATCATCCTGCTCCACGGCTACGGCGCATCCGGCCTCGCACAGGACCTCTACCTCGGTGTCTCGACCCTCGGCACGGCCGAGTTCGACGCGATCACCGTCATCCCCGACGGGACGCTCAACAGCAACAACCAGCGCTACTGGAATGCCTCGGCCGCCTGCTGCGCCTTCTCCGAGCCCAACCCGCCCGACGATGTCGCCTACATCCGTTCGCTCATCGCAGAGGCAAAGGCGTCGATGCCCATCGATGCCGGACGCGTCTACCTAATCGGCCACAGCAACGGCGGCTTCATGAGCTACCGCATGGCCTGTGAGGCCTCCGATGCCTTCACCGCCTTCGTCAGCCTCGCCGGTGCCGACTCCTACAACGATGCCGACTGCCCTGCCACAGCGACCCCGGTCAGCGGCCTGCAGATGCACGGCACTGCCGATGACACCATCGCCTACGATGGCTCTTCCTCAGGCCCTCTCGGCATAGGGGCCTATGCAGGTGCGCTTGTCTCGGCGCAGAACGTCGCCCGGCGCGCAGGTTGCGACACCACGGGTACCGCCGGTGCCGAGCTCGACCTCATGACCACGCTCGACGGCACCGAGACCACCACGCTGGCCTTCGACACGGGCTGCAGGGCCGGCGCTGACGCCGCGCTCTGGACACTCCGCGGAGCCACCCACATCCCGGTCATTAACCCTGCCGGAACCCGCGCTGCGCTCACCTGGCTCCTCCGCCACGACCGCACGCCGTAGGGCGCTTCTACTGCGTGAGCAGCGTCCGGCGGAGCACAAATCCCTGACCATCCGAGATGGTCTCCTGCGTGCTGCCAAGCGAGAAGGGGAACATGAAGTTGGTCGCGTCGGGGCAGGACGAGCCACGGTCGGGGTTGGAGCAGACGGGTGTGTCCTGGATGGGGTCTGCCTCGGTGCCGCCATGCTCCGTCGTGTGACGCAGGCCGAGGAAGTGGCCAACCTCATGCGCGAGTGTCTGGCCGGTCATGTCGGCGCGTGTGGCGAGATACTCGGAGGTAAAGACCAGGCCTGCGCCCTCGTTGCCATGCACGCCAGGAACGCCGGGCGCGCCGAGCGAGAGCCCGAGCAGCCCCTCCGCCTCGGCCACCTGAAAGCCCTGAATCAGGAAGACATTCACGCTCAGCTTTTCAGCCAGCGTCGGCCCCGGCGCGCGGCTCAGCGACACCAGCCCGTAGCAGTCGTTGATGTTGCGGACGATGCGGTAGCGCTCGCGATCCGTCCCGGCCACATCGAAGTAGCGCACCGTGCGGATGTTGACGCCCTCCTTGTTGTAGATGCGGCGCATCGCATCGAGCATCGTCCGCACGCCGGCATTCTGCGCTGCGTTGGAAGCCGTGATGCCGGCCACGCCGACGAGGTAGATGTTCATGTCGATCTTGCTCCCCTCGGCGCTCTTCTGGAGCACGTAGTAACAGGGCGCATCGTCGGTCGTGGCGATCTCGAGCGTGTAGCGGCCGCCCCCCTGCTGAACGATGGATTGGAACTGTGGAGCGGCCGGAAAGATGACCGGCGCGACCGTCTGCAAGAGCCCCGCATTGACCGTCATGAAGGCATGGTCGGTGGCGAAATTCGCGCCCACCTGACCATTCGGCAGGAGCAGACGCGACGGCGCCACCAGGTCGGACTGCGAGTAGGGGACGACCGCGAAGGCAACGCTGCTCGCCGCGATATCAAAGGTGAGCGCCCGTCCGCCGGAGATGGAGGTCGACTGACATACGACGTTGATGCCGGCGCCGGTATCGGGCGCGGTGGGGGCCGTGGGCGAGGTCTGGCCGGCAGTTCCGCAGTAGCCGTCGCCCGTTGCGGCGCCGATGCAGTCGTAGCCCGCGCGGCAGTCGCTGTCCTGCGCACAGCTGACGTAGCAGGCCGATGAGCCGGAGATGGTTCGGCAGCTGGTCGAGCGGCCGGAGGGCGCGTTGCAGCCGGCGCTGTCGCCGCCCAGCTCTGCGCAATCCAGCGAGGTGCAGTAGCCGCCGGGGAACTCGCTGCTCGTAGCGCCTCGGATACAGGTGCCACCCTTACAGTTGATGTCTGCGCTGCAGGGAGCGCCGTCTGCTACGCCGTTCGGGTTGCGCACAGGCGACTGCGTTGCGGCGTCGGACGGCGCGCAGACACTGTCGACCGCGTCGAGCGCGAAGCAATCGTAGCCAAACCGGCAGCCTCTGCTCGCATCGCAGCTCTTGAGGCAGGCCGTGTCCGTCGCCACGTCAGAGAGCTGCACGCAGATGCTGCCTGCGCCACAGACGTCGGAGCTCGAGCAACCCGTGATCGAGCAGTAACCGTCCACAAAGTTGGTCAGGCAGGTACCCGACGCGCACTCCGCGCCATTGCCGCAGGGCGCCCCAATGGTGCCAGCCGCCGCGTAGGTGTCGCCCAGACCGCTGGGCAGGCAGACCTGGTCGGCGCCTACGGCAAGACAGTCGTAGCCGGTTCGGCAGGGGCGCAGCTCCGAGCAGGTCTCAAAGCAGAGCGGTCCGCCGCCATCTACCGACAGACACTCGGCACCGAAGATGTTGCTGCAGCCCGAGCCATCGCACTCGGGCGTCGTGCAGTAGCCCTCCGGGTAGCCCTGCGCGTCGGTCAGGCAGAGCCCGCCGAGACACTCTTCGTTGGTGGTACAGGAGGCGCCATCGCTGATGGAGTCGAGATAGGAGGTCAGCACATCGCAGCCCGCGAGCAGAAAGGATGCAGCGAACAGGACAGCAGCTCTCGCGAAGACTCTCATCGGCGCTCTCCACAAAGGTCGTGCTGCGGTGACGGGCGGCAGCTCCGCTTCTTCACCGCTCATCCCTCCACCCGCTCAAGCAGCTCCATGAGCGTACGCCCATGCTGCGGATGGGCCGAGAGAAACTGGTTGCGCCGGTCGCGCCACTGCTCGTTCGCGGCGCGGAGGAATGCGGCGAGCTCCTGCTCATATCGACGCTTCGTCGCGCCGGTTGCCTGCTCGTAGCGGGCACTGAGCAGCCGCGCGTTGGCGGCCATCTCCACCCGATGCGTTGCAAGATAGGCGCGAACCCGAGCGACTGCCTGATCAGGGTTCTCCTGCTGCGCCGCCACGATCTCTGTCAGCTCCACGACAAAGAGCCGCGCCTGCTCCTCCTCAGCGCCCATCAGCAGATAGACGGGGCCCTTCGCCTCCTCCTGCTGACGCTGCGGCGCGCCG
>CAIWGR010000012.1 GCA_903912275.1 uncultured delta proteobacterium | reverse complement strand
GCGGAGCGCGCAGGCAGCAGCCCCACGCCCGACGATCTCGACCATGCCGACGCGCTCGCCTGCCAGCTCCTCGGCCTCTCGCCGACCCAGCTCGCACAGCTCCGCAAGTGGCTCGCGGGGGTCGCATGAGCCGCCACCCGCTCCACCAGATCTGGGCCCAGCGCTCGCCCTGGCCCGCGGCGCTGCAGGCGGCGCGCACGCCCTCCGAGCAGGGCCTCATGCCCCACCAGGAGCTCGCCGCGCAGCTCGCCGCGCAGACGCTTCGACAGCTCCCCGGACTGCTCCTCGCCTCGCCCGTCGGCGCCGGCAAAACCCGCACCGCGCTCCGCGTCGCAGAGCTGCTCGGCCTGCCGCCCGCCATCCTCTGCCCCGCGGCGCTGCGACCCATGTGGCAGGCCGAGCTCGGCGGCCACGGCGAGGTCTTCTCCTACGATGCGCTGCTGCACAAAACGCTGCCCGATCGCCCGCTCTGGATCTGCGACGAGGCCCATGAGCTGCGCAACCCCGACACCCGGCGACACCAGTCGGTGGCTGCGCTGCAGGGCGACACCAAGCTGCTGCTCCTGACCGCAACGCCCGTGCAGAACCGGCTCAGCGATCTCACCGCGCTGCTCGACCTCTTTGTCTCCGACGCCACCGCGCTGGCCATCACCGGCAGGCGGCTCGCGCAGCTGCTCGATGGCACCCAGCCGGAGCGGCTCCACCTGCTCCTCGAGCGGGTCGCGCTCCGCCTCAGCGCCGCGCAGGTGGAGCCCTTTCTCGCGCTGCCCAAGCGGTCGGCGCAGGTGCGGAAGCGGCGGCCGGAGCGCATCGAGATGACCGAGCCCTCCGCCGCCGATCTCGACTGGGTCGAACAGGCCGCGACGATCGCCGCGCTCCAGCCCTCCGAGCGGCCCCTGCTGCAGGAGACGCTGCTCCGCCGCCTGCTCTCTTCGCACGAAGCGGCGGCTGCCTCGCTCGCCCGCCTCGAGCGCTTTCTGCGGCGCGCTGCCGAGGCCGCCGCGGCGGGCGGCACCATCAACCGGCGCACCTTCGCCACCACCTTCGCAGACGAGCGCGAGGGCGGCCCCGCACAGCTCATGTTCCCCTTCTGGTACCAGACCAACGAGGAGCCGCTCCCGCCGCCGCACGAGCTGCTCGAGCGGGCCGATACACTGGCGCAGATGGGGCTGCAGGCGCTCGCCCATCCCTACTGCCGGAGGGCAGCCACACAGGCGCTCCGAGACCGGCTCGCGCGGGCCGGCCTGACCGTCGCCTTCACAGACCATCTCGACACCGCCGCGGCCGCAGAGCGGGCCTTCCGCAGCGCGGCCCGCACGGCCGTCTGGACCAGCCGCGGCCTGCAGTCGCGCCACCTCCCCATCGCCGAGCCGCTCGTCGCGCTGGAGCATCTCCGCGCCGCGGTGGAGCGGGGCGAGGGGCCCTGGTGCCTCATCGCCACCTCCATCGGTGCACAGGGCCACAACCTGCAGTTTGCAGGGCAGCTCTTTCACCTCGATCTGCCCTGGAACCCGGCCCGCGTGGAGCAGCGCGAAGGGCGCCTCGACCGCCCCGGCGGCCAGGCCAACATCCCCATCGTCACGCTCACGCCGCACGCCCCGCTCGAACGGCGGCTCCGGCTCCTCGAACGGCTCGCCCGCAAGACCAAGACGGCGCACGAGGCGGCGCTTCCCCTCCAGCAGACCGATGGACCCGACCCATGGGCTCCGCTCCTCAGCCTCGCGGCCGGCAACCCCGCTGCAACCGAGCAACTCCAGGCCGACGACCTCGAGCAGCTCCTCGTTGCCTTCCGGCCGCTCGGTCCCTGGCTCCGCCGCCCGGGCCGCGTCTGGCAGCCCCTCTCCGCGGCACAGCTGCATGGCCTCATCGCTGCTCCTCCGCGCACCCTCACTCCGCACGAGGCGGCGCCGCTCGCGCCACGCGCGGCACGCTGGCTCGCACTCCTCGAGGCAGAGAGCGCCGCGCTCACCCGGCTCGCGGCCCGGCCCGCACCTGCGCGGCTCCGACAGGCAGCGCGGCAGAGCTGGAACGACAGCGCAGGCTGGGCCGAGGCGGGGCAGCTCGACAGCGCGCGGCAGCAGCTCGAGCCGCTCGAACGCTGGAGCCGAGCCGACCGCCCACGCGGCCGCAAAGCCGCCACAGAAGCCGCCGCTGCCGGCCAGCCCTACGCCACAGAAGCCCCAGCCGAACCCCTGCCCCACCTCTGGCTCGAGGCCTCCGCAACCCTCCTCGACAGCCTGCTTGCAGAGCGATCCGCGCCTTCGTATGAGACGCCCACCTCGGGGCGCGGCCTAGCCGCTGAGACAGGAATTCGCCTGAACCCGCAAACCTGATCCGGATCATGCCGGCGTAGGAAAGGAAGACCGCATGTCACGCGCAGAACAGACCACCCGCATC
>CAIWGR010000011.1 GCA_903912275.1 uncultured delta proteobacterium | reverse complement strand
TGGCTGCGGCCCCGTCGAACGCCCCGCCGGCTTCTTCGGCCGCATGAACGAGACGGCCCCCGGCAAAGACACCGCCACCGGCCACTGGGAGATGATGGGACTCGTCATGGACCGCCCCTTCGAGACCTTCCCTGACGGCTTCCCCGACAGCCTCATCGCCGCCTTCTGCGCCGCCACCGGCGTGAGCGGCGTGCTCGGCAACTGCGCCGCCTCGGGCACCGAGATCATCGAGCGCCTCGGCCGCGAACATGCCGCCACCGGCCTTCCCATCGTCTACACCTCCGCCGACCCCGTCATGCAGATCGCGGCCCACGAAGAGGTCGTCCCCCTCGCCACGCTCTACCGCTGGTGCGAGCTCGCCTACCCCATCGCGCTGGCCGCTGGCATGAGCCGCGTCATCGCCCGCCCCTACGTCGGCAACTGGCCCGGCTACGAGCGCACCTACAACCGCAAAGACTACGCCCTCGAGCCGCCCCGCCCCACCTTCCTCGACGCGCTCGCAGCAGCCGGCGTCGCGGTCCACGGCATCGGTAAGATCTCCAGCATCTTCTCCGGCCGCGGCGTGACCACCGAAGAGCTCACCCACGGCAACCCCGACGGCATCCGAGCCACGTTGGCTGCCATGCGCGACCGCGCCGCCCCGTTCATCTTCACCAACCTCATCGACTTCGACATGCACTACGGCCACCGCCGCGACCCCGCCGGCTACGCCCAATGCCTCCGCGACTTCGACCGCGAGCTCCCCGCCCTCATCGGCGCGCTGCGGCCCGGCGACCTCCTCCTCATCACCGCCGACCACGGCAACGACCCCACCTACCGCGGCTCCGACCACACCCGCGAACGGGTCCCGCTGCTCGGCCTCCTCCAAGGCGCCACCGCCGGCATCGCACTCGGCGACCGCGCCACCTTCGCCGACCTAGGCCGCACCATCCTCGACGCGCTCGGCGTCGACGCGCAGCCCGAGGCCATCGGCACCTCCTTCTGGTCCACCATCGCAGAGGCGCCATGACCACCACCTTCGCACAGGCCTGGGAAGGCCTCACGGCCGAGCAACGCAGCAGCCTCGCAGACGGCTGCGCCGAGGAGGCCTCCAGCAACGGCCTCTACGTCTGGCGCGACGCCACGCAGACCCGCCAGGCCATCCCGCCCGTCCTCTCGCCCGTCATCCTCGAAGATGACCACCGCGACCGCCTCTCCACCGGCGCCCACCACCTCCTCTCGGCCATCCGCAAGAGCTCCGAAGCCCTCATCACAGGGCAGCTCCACCTCTTCGACCGCCGCCGCATCTTCGCCGCCCTCTCGCCGCTCGAGCGTGAGTGCCTGCAGACCGGCTTCCCCAACGCCCGCAACATCGCCATCGCCCGCGCCGACCTCTTCCCGGCCATCGGCGGAGGCCACTCCGCCCTCGAGATGAACGCCACCATCCCTGCCATGCCCGGCTACGCCGACGCCGTCGCCCATGCCTGGATCCGCAGCGTCGGCTCCGTTGGCGGTCTCGGCGAGGCCCGCATCTCCGACCTCGTCGCCGCCCAAGGCTCCAACGCCGGCGACCTCCTCGACTCCCTCCTCGAACAGGCCGAGCTCGCACGCCCCGGCCACCCTGTCCGCACCATCGCCATCGTCGTCCGCAACGGCGACAGCCAGCGCGGCGACCTCGAAAACATCCAGCGCATCTGGCGCACCCGCGGCGTCGAATCTACCTGCGTTGCACCCGACAGCATCGCCCTCGACGCAGACGGCCCCCACGTCGCAGGCCAGCGCTTCGACCTCTACTACCGCCACATCTTCGCCTGGCGCATCGACGCAGCCTCGCCCTTCGCCTCCATGCTCCGCGACCCGCGGCGCCACTGCCTCTTCAACCCGGTCGACCCGCAGCTCGAGGTCAAGGCCATGCTCGCCATCGCCCAGTTCGCCGCCGAGCGAAACCTGCTCGGCAGCGCACTGGCCCTCACCGAAGAAGAGCGCCACGCCGCGCTCACGCTGCCCCCCTGGACCCGCCTCCTCTCCGAGGGCGCCTCCACCGACGGGAGCGGCGCCGCCATCGCTTCGCTCCCCGCCTTCGTCGCCGCACACCCCGACGAGCTCATCCTCAAGCGGAGCTGGGCCTACGGCGGCAAGAGCGTCATCCTCGCAGAGCACCTCCACGAGCCATCCACGCAGGAGAAGCTCCGCGAGATGTTCGCGCTCCCCAACGACGCACCCTTCATCGACTGGCCAAAGATGGTCGAACTCGCCCTCCACGACCCCGGCGATGTCTGGATTGTGCAGCGCATCGTGCAGCCCGCCGTCGAGCCCCGCCTCTGCCGCAACGCAGACGGCTCCTGGGGCTGGGCCGAGCTCGTCGCCGACCTCTCCATGTATACCAGCCTCGGCATCAACGCCCGCATGCGGGGCGGCGCGGTCCGTGTGAGCGCCAGCAAGATCGTCAACATCGCCACAGGCGGCGGCATGGCGCCGCTCCTCCGCGCAGAGGTCGCACGGCCCCTCCTCGACGCCCTCGTCCAACAGCGAGCGCGCTAGCAGACCGCGAAGAAGTTGAGACCCCGGCCCGCGCCGCTACCTTCGCGCTTTGCGATGCGGAGCACGCCCATGTTTGTCCCCGAACTCATCCAGCGAAAGCGCGATAACGGCCACCTCTCCCACGAAGAGATCGCCTACCTCCTGCGCGGCTACACCGACGGCTCCATCCCCGACTACCAGATGTCGGCCCTGCTCATGGCCTTCTTCTTCCGCGGCATGGACGACGCGGAGCTCACCTCCTGGGCCGGCGAGATGCTCCGCTCCGGCGAGGTACTCGACTTCTCCGACATCCCCGCCCCCAAGGCCGACAAGCACAGCACCGGCGGCGTCGGCGACAAAATCTCCCTCATCCTCGCACCGCTCGTCGCCTCCACCGGCGTCGCCGTCCCCATGATCTCCGGGCGCGGACTCGGCCACACCGGCGGCACCCTCGACAAGCTCGAGTCCATCCCCGGCTTCTCCACCCAGCAGACCCTCCCACGCTTCCGCGAACTGGTCGCCACGCTCGGCTGCGGCCTCATCGGACAGACCGGCAGCATCTGCCCCGCAGACAAGAAACTCTACGCCCTCCGCGACGTCACCTCGACCGTCGAGTGCATCCCGCTCATCGCCAGCTCCATCATGAGCAAGAAGCTCGCCGAGGGCATCAACGCCCTCGTCCTCGATGTGAAGGTGGGCGACGGCGCCTTCATGAAAACCCCCGAGCGGGCCCGCCTCCTCGCCACCACCATGATCGCCATCGGCAAGGCCGCCGGCGTCCGTGTCACCGCACTCCTCACCCAGATGGATGAGCCGCTCGGCGCCGCCATCGGCAACTCGCTGGAGGTCATCGAGAGCGTCGAGGTCCTGCGCGGCGGCGGCCCCGCCGACATCCGCGAACTCACGCTGATGCTCTCCGCTGAGATGCTCCTCTCGGTCGGCCGCACAGCCACGCTCGATGAGGCCCGCGCACTGCTCGTGAAGAACCTCGACAGCGGCGCCGCCTATGAGAAGTGGTGCCAGCTCGTCACCGCACACGGCGGCGACGTGGCCGCCATCCACGACCTCTCCCGCATGCCGCAGGCAGCCCACGTCACCGAGATCACCGCGGCCCGCTCCGGCACCGTCGTCGGACTCGCCTGTGAGCGCATCGGCCGCGCAGCCGTCGTGCTCGGCGCAGGCCGCGCCAAGGCCGAAGACAGCGTCGACCCCGCCGTCGGCTTCTACTGGCGCGCCCCCATCGGCGCCGAGCTCCGCGAGGGCGATGTCATCGCCGAGCTCCACTGGAACCACGAGGCCCGCCGCGACGCCTGCATCCCCATGCTCCGCACCGCCATCTCCTACGGCGACAAGGCGGTCAAACCACCGCTCCTCATCGACCGCCTCGACGAGGCCGCCCTCACGCCCACGCCCGTCCCCGCAAGCCGCTTCCAGCAGGTCCGCCGCGGTTGACCGCGTGGCAAATCAGACCCTAGTGTGAAATCCTACCCAAGGAGTTTCGCCATGAAGCGTGTCCGCACTGCCGCCCTCCTGCTGCTCCTCCTCTCGCTCACCGGCTGCTTCCGGCAGAGCATCCGCGCTTTGGATCAAGAGGGCCTCGAGCTCACCGACAGGGGCGGCGAACACGAGTCCCACACATCCTTCGGATTTCTCTACGGCCTCATCCCCGGCAAGACCAAGGTGGACTGCCCCAACGGCATCGCCCGCGTCGACACGGGCTTCCCCTGGTATGGCATTTTCGCCATCTACGTTACGGCCGGCCTCGTGGT
>CAIWGR010000010.1 GCA_903912275.1 uncultured delta proteobacterium | reverse complement strand
GCTCGTTGAGCTCCGCGCACTGGTCCTGCGACAGCGCCTTGGTCGGGTAGAGGTAGAGCGCGGTGCCCTCCTCTTCGCGGAGCATCTGCGCGATGGGCACGTTGTAGCAGAGCGTCTTGCCCGAGGCGGTCGGTGTGACCACAACGGTGTGGCGCCGGGCGTGGATGTGGCCCCAGGCCTCCGCCTGGTGGCTGTAGGGCCGCGCCTTGCCCATCTTCGCGAGCGACTCCGAGAGCCAGCCCGGCACAAAGTCGGGCATCGCCGCAAAGTCTCCGGCCTTGGGCGGAAACCGCTTGAGCATCGTGATGGAGTCGCGCGTCCGCTGCGCCCGCTGCAGGCCGCGGACAAATCCCTCGATATCGGGCCCCGCTGCGGCCTCCGCACCCTCCGCGTTGCTCCCTGCTCCGCTCCGCGGCCGGCTCGGGTCGCGGTCAGGGAGTGAGGGGCGGGATCGGGTGGCCATGTGGAGGTCCTTCGGAGCGGGCGCGAGAGGCCTGCGACATACCCCAACCGCCCACCGTTGGCGAGGGTCGCGCTCCGCGGATCTCGACGCGCGCCCGCCACCGCAATAAGCCCACGGCCCAACGCAGGTAACACCATGTCCGCCCCCGCCGCCCAGACCCCGCCACCCGCCACCCGCACCCCCGAGCGGGAGCGCCAGCTCGCCTGGATGGCCGCTTCGCTCGTCATCCTTTTCTGGGGCACCGCCTACACCGGCGTGAAGATTGCCCTCACCGGCTTCGGCCCCGGCCCGCTCGCGCTTGGCCGCTTCGCCATCGGCACCGCCGTGCTGCTCCTCCTCTCCGTCGTTCGCGTCGCCGCCGGCAACCCCGCCGCCCGCATCACCCCGCTCCCCGACCGCGAAGACCTCCTCCCCATCGCAGGGCTCGGCCTCGTCGGCATCACCGCCTACCACCTGCTCCTCAACTTTGGGCAGCAGCAGGTCTCGCCAGGAACCACCTCGCTGCTGCTCCAGACCGCCCCTGTCTTCACCACCATCCTCGTCGGCGCCTTGGGCCTCGAACGCATCACCTGGCAGGTCTGGGCCGGCATGCTGGTTGCCTTCGCCGGCGCCGCCCTCCTCGTCATCGGACAGGGGCGCACCCTCTCCTTCCAGCTCTCGGCGCTCTACATCGTCGGCTGCGCCATCACGACCTCTTGCCACTTCGTCTTCCAGAAGCGGCTCGTCGCAAAATACGGCAGCTGGAAGTTCACCGTCTGGAACTTCCTCCCCGCCACCGTCGCGCTCCTCCCCTTCGCTCCCGGCTTTTTCGAGCAGGCCCAACATGCCTCGTGGGAGACCTGGGGCGCCCTCATCTACCTCGGCGCCCTCCCGGGCGCGCTCGGCTACGCCCTCTGGAGCTACGCCATCTCCAAACTGGGCCCCACCACCTGCGCCACGCTGCTCTACTTCGCGCCGCTCGTCGCCTTCACCTCCGGCTGGATCGTCTTCGATGAGCCGCCGAGCGCGATGGCCATCAAGGGTGGCGGCCTCACGCTGCTGGGCGTGATGCTGGTCAACTACGCGCGCAGTCAGGCCGCCAAGCAGGCGGCGAAGCCATGAGCGAGCGCATCCACATCGTCGGTGGCGGCCTGGTCGGCCTCTCCTGTGGCGTGGAGCTGCTCCGCGCCGGCCGCGCCGTCACGCTGCTCGATTCGGGCAGGGCAGGGCGGGGCGCATCGTGGGCCGCAGCCGGCATGCTCGCCCCTCGCTTTGAGGCCGACTTCGACGACGTCGAGATGATCCGCCTCCTCGTCGAGAGCCAGCGCCGCTGGGCCGACTACGCCGACAGCCTGCACGCCGACGGCCGCGCCGCCGTGGACTACGACGACACCGGCACCCTCTTCGTCGCCCTCGACCGCGACGACGAAGAGGCCGCTCGCCGCTGGTATGACTTCGCCCGTCACTACGACCTGCCCGTCGAGCGGCTCGACCGCGACGCCCTCCTCGACCGCGAACCTCTCCTCTCCGCACGCGCCCGCATGGCCGTCGTCTGCGCAGGCGACCACCAGCTCGACAACCGCAAGCTCGTCGAACTCCTCCGCACCGCCTTCCTCGCCCTCGGCGGCGAGCTCCGCGAAGAGACCGCCGTCGCCTCCGTCGAGGTTGCCGCGGGTGCGGTGCGCAGCCTCGCGCTCGTCGGCGGCGACTCCATCGCCACGACCAACCTCCTTCTTGCCTCCGGCGCCTGGACCCGCACCATCGACGGCCTCGCGCCACACCGCCCCGTCATCCGTCCCGTGAAGGGCCAGGCGCTCGCACTCCGCCCACGCCCCGGCGAAGAGCTGCCCCGCGCCGTCCTCCGCAGCACCGAGGTCTACCTCGCCCCCAAGCGCGACCGCCTCGTCGTGGGTGGCACCATGGAGGAGATGGGCTTCGACGTCCGCGTCACCTCGGAGGCCGTCTGCGAACTCCTCCGCGCCGCCTACGAGCTCGTCCCCTCCACCTATGAGCTCGAGCTCGCCGAGACCTGGGCCGGCTTCCGCCCCGCCTCCACCAGCGGCCGACCCATCCTCGGCCCCTCCGCCGTCGACGGCCTCTCCTTCGCACTCGGCCACCACCGCCACGGCGTGCTCCTGCTCCCCATCACGGTCGCTACCGTCACCGCCCACCTCCTCGGTCGACCGCTGCCCGAGGTGGCCCGACCCTTCCTCGCCACCCACGCCACCCCATGAAGCTCACCCTCAACGGCGCAGACCGCGAGCTCCCCGCCGGAGCCACCCTCACTGACCTCCTCCTCCTCGCCGGCCTGCCGCCCGACCGCGCCGGCGTCGCAGTCGCCCGAAACGGCGAGGTGGTCCGACGCGCCGACTGGCCCGCCACCCTGCTCAACGAGGGCGATCGCATCGAGCTCGTCTCCGCCACGCAGGGCGGCTGATCGGCCGGCAGGTTGCCCCCGCCCCCGCCATCGAATAACCCGCACCTCCACACCCGATGACCGCCGGAGCCACCATGGAGAGAAAGCCCCTCACGCTGGAGGAGATCCCGCAGGGACTGCGCCGCAACGTCGAGGCCGCCTCGCCTCCGCCCATGCGCATGATGGCCGCCCGCGGCCTCGTGCCCGCGCCGCCGAATGAGCTTGTCGTCCTCCTCTACCAACTCACCTTCGACGCCGAGGCGCCCATCGCCAAGGCCGCCCGCGACACCCTCGCAGGCATGCCCCAGGCCGTCCTCCTCGGCCTCGTCTCCGGCCCGCTCCCCGCCTTCGTCCTCGACCTTATCGCCGAGCTCTTCAAGCACAACGATGCGCTCCTCGAGAAGCTCCTCCTCAACGCTAAGACCGGCGATGAAACCTTCGCCACCCTCGCCGAAGTCTGCAGCGAGTCGATTACCGAGCTGATCGCCGCCAACGAGGTCCGTCTCCTCCGCCATCCAGCCATCATCGAGGGGCTCTTCCTCAACCCTGCGGCACGCATGTCCACCGTCGACCGGGTCACAGATCTCGGCCGCCGCCACAAGCTCAAGTTCGAGCGGGTCTATGTGCTCGAGCAGCTCGTCTCCGACGCCCGCACCGCCCTCGAACTCGACCCCAAACTTGCCGAGCCCGCCGACGATGCCGCCTTCAAGAAGCTCCTCGACCACTCCCTCGCCGAGGAGGCCGCCGAGAATGCCATGCTCGCAAACCTCTCCGAGGAGCAGGTGGTGGAGGTCCGAACCCGCCAGAACGAGGCCGTCGACGAGGGCAAGTCCTCCAACAACCGCCAGGCCGAAATCGGCAAGATGAGCATCTCCCAAAAAGTCCGGACCGCCACCCT
Source organism: uncultured delta proteobacterium (assembly GCA_903912275.1). Classification (GTDB taxonomy): domain Bacteria; phylum Myxococcota_A; class Bradymonadia; order REDH01; family REDH01; genus CAIWGR01. Next base: position 922 of record CAIWGR010000010.1, on the reverse strand, counting down.
CGGCAGCAAGTCCGACCGCGACTACCTCGTCCGCGACAACAACCGGCTCGTCCACATGGCCGCCGTCACCTCACCCAAGGTGCAGCCCGCCGACATCATGGCCTGGAGCGGCAACAAGGCGCTCCCCGAAAACATCATCATGTACATCGGCACCAACGGAAAATACCGCCGAAACTACAAAATCCTGGTCAACATCGTGAACAACCCCAAGGCCCCCTTGCGGCTCACCAGCGGCCTCATCAACACCCTGAGCAAGGCCGACCTCGCCAAGGTGCAGAAGAACCGAAACCTCGCGCCCGCCATCCAACGACTTGCAAAGAGCCTCGGCGAGCAGCGCGCCAAGGGAAGGGGCTGAGATGTCCAGACAGGTTACCCTCATCGTCCTCGACTCCGTCGGAATCGGCGAGGCCGCCGACGCCGCCGCCTTCGGCGACACCGGATCCGACACGCTCGGCCACATCGCCGATGCCGCAGGCCCGCTCGAACTCCCCAACCTCCGCGCGCTCGGCCTCGGCAACATCGCCCGCCCGACACCGATCCGTGGCTGCGGCCCCGTCGAACGCCCCGCCGGCTTCTTCGGCCGCATGAACGAGACGGCCCCCGGCAAAGACACCGCCACCGGCCACTGGGAGATGATGGGCCTCGTCATGGACCGTCCCTTCGAGACCTTCCCTGACGGCTTCCCCGTAGACCTCATCGCCGCCTTCTGCGCCGCCACCGGCGCGAGCGGCGTGCTCGGCAACTGCGCAGCCTCGGGCACCGAGATCATCGAGCGCCTCGGCCGCGAACATGCCGCCACCGGCCTCCCCATCGTCTACACCTCCGCCGACCCCGTGATGCAGATCGCGGCCCACGAAGAGGTCGTCCCCCTCGCCACCCTCTACCGCTGGTGCGAGCTCGCCTACCCCATCGCGCTGGCCGC
>CAIWGR010000009.1 GCA_903912275.1 uncultured delta proteobacterium | reverse complement strand
GCCTCGGGGGTCGAGGTGGTGATGCCGCGCGAAGGTGCGACGGTGCTGGACGACTCGGTCTTCCTGCACATGAATGTGGAGCCGAGCTCGGGTGAGATGGCGAGGAAGCCATCGCTGATTTTGCGCTACAGCCTCAAGACGCACGGCTCACCCTCGGCGACCATCCGGCAGAAGCTGTCGATGGATGTGGAGGCCATCTCGGTGGTGGCGCCGCGCACGACGAATTTTGAGAAGCATCCCTCTCTCGACATCGTCTTCGACGCGCCGATGTGCAGTGCGGGCGAGGTGGCCGGCAAGGTCTGCTTTGCCGAGCTGACCGACAAGGCCGACGGCGCGATGCTGCGTGAGGGGACAGAGGTCCGGGTGGTCCGTGGCGGTCGCGGCCGCAAGGGAGATCTGCTCGAGGTGACGACGACGGGTTGGCCCGGCCACCGTCCGTGGGAGGCTTGGCTGGCGGGCGCGGTGCTTCTGCTGGCTGTGGGTGCATCGCTGCTCTTGCTTCGTGCCGACCGTCGCAAGGCTGTGGGCCGGCGGAGTGCAGACCGCTCGCAGGTGCTGGAACAGGAGCGTGCGGCGCTGCTTGCGCGCGCGGCCGAGGTGGCGACGGCGCTCGTGGAGGGCGAGCTGCTGGAGGCCGACTACGAGCAGGAGATTGCCGGCATCGAGGCGCGGCTAGCGGTCGTGGTGCGCCGTCTGCGCGAGCTTGCGGAGCCGCCCGCGCAGGTCGCTGGCTGATGGCCGGCGCGCTCCGCTCTGTGGAGCTTCGCTCGGCGACCCGCTTCTTCGGGCGGCATGTGGCGCTCTACCGCTGCAGCCTGAAGCTTGTGGCCGGTGAGGTGCTGGCCGTGCTGGGGCCGAACGGTGCAGGCAAGTCGACGCTCGCGGGGCTGCTCGCGACGACGCTGGCGCCGTCGGAGGGCGAGGTGGTGGCGGCGGCCGACAGGCCGCTCGACAGCAGCGAGCTTCGGGCGCGTGTGGGTTGGGTGTCGCATGAGTCGATGCTGCAGCGGGAGCTGACCGGTCGGGAGCAGCTGGCGCTCATCGCGGGGCTCTACGGCGTGGCCTCGGAGCGTGTCGCCTTCTGGCTCGAGCGGGTGCGGCTGACGGCCGATGCAGACCGGGCGATCGGGACCTATTCGCGGGGCATGCGGCAGCGGCTGGCGCTCGCGCGGGCGCTGCTGTCGGAGCCCGAGCTGGTGCTGCTGGATGAGCCGACGACGGGTCTCGACGCGGCGTCGCGCGAGGTGCTCTGGGAGCTGATTGGCGACCTGCGCGCAGCGGGCCGGATTGTGGTGGTCATCACGCACGATCTCGACGCGCCGCCCGAACTGTTCACCCGCGCGGTTGTGCTCTCGCAGGGGCGGCTGGTGGCCGATCGCGGCGCGCCTGAATCGCTCTCTGCGCTCTATGCGGCGGCGCTGCAGCGGGTGGCGTCGTGAGCGTTCGGCGCCGCACGCCGACGCTGGCGCAGCAGGTCTGGCTTTTGCTCCAGAAGGACCTCCGTGTGGAGATGCGGACCGGCGAGGTGGTCGCCACATCGCTGCTCTTTTCTGCGGTGCTGGTGTCGCTCTTTGTCTTCGCCGGTTTCTCGACGCGCAAGGCTGCCTCGGAGGGGGCGCCGGGCCTGCTCTGGATGGCCAGTGCCTTTGTGGCGGTGCTGGTGGTGACGCGGACCTTCGAGCGTGAGCGGGAGGATGGCGCGGTGACGGCGCTGCTGCTGATTCCGGGCGCATCGACGGCGCTCTTCTTTGCCAAGCTGGCCTACAATTGGCTGCTGCTGACGCTGGTGCAGGGCGTGCTGCTCCTGCTCGTGGGCGGAGTCTTTTCGGTGGACTGGTTCGCGCATGGATATGCGGTGGCCGGCGCGCTGCTGCTGGGAGGTTTTGGGCTCTGCGCGGTGGGGACGACGCTGGCCGCGCTGCTCGCTGCGATGCGGCTGCGCGAGGTCATCGTGCCGGTGGTGCTCTTCCCGCTCTGTGTGCCGCTGCTCATCGCCGGCGCGCAGGCCAGCGTGGCTGCCATCCGAGGCCAGAACAGCGGAGCCTGGATGGTGACCATCCTGCTCTTCGACCTGCTCTTTGTAGGGCTTGGCCAGTGGCTCTTTGGCCTCGCGCTGGAAGGGGCCGGCGGCGGCGAAGGAGACTCCGAGTGAGCCATCTACTCCTTGCAGCGCGGGGCACCTATGGTAAGGGGCGCCCCTTGCGATGGCACCGCCCTGCGGAGGCCGTGAGGTTCCCATGATGAGCGACAAACTTTCCTGGATGGCGGTCTTCGCCTCGCTCGCGGTGCTTTCGGCGCTTGGCGTGGTGTTTGGGTATGCGCCGGTCGAGGCCTCGATGGGCATCGTCCAGAAGATTTTCTACTTCCATGTGAGCTCTGCGCTGGCGGCCTACACAGGCTTCTTCCTCTGCTGCGGCGCCTCGATTTACTACCTGCTGAAGGGCGACCGCCGCGCTGATGTTGTGGCGCGCGCCGGCGCGGAGGTGGGCGTCTTGTTCTGCACCTTTGTGCTGATCAGCGGCCCGCTCTGGGCGCGCAAGGCCTGGGGCACCTGGTGGACGGGTGAGCCGCGGCTCATGCTCACCTTGGTCGCCGCCCTCATCTTCTACGCCTATGTGGTGGTGCGCTCGATCGGCGGCCGGACGGAGATTACCCGCCGCATCTGTGCCGCGCTCGCCATCCTGGGTGTGGCCGATATCCCGCTCGTCCACTTCGCGGTGCAGAAGTGGCGCGGCAACCATCCGCGCGTGCTCCGCAACGGTGGCATCAGCCCCGAGATGGAGGTTGCGCTTACCG
>CAIWGR010000008.1 GCA_903912275.1 uncultured delta proteobacterium | reverse complement strand
CGACTTCGTCACAGGCCTGCACAACGGCACGCTCACGGGCGACCTCACCTGCGACCCGCAGAGCCAGACCTGCGACTACCTCGCGCAACGGGCGCTCCTCGACCCGGGCAGCTGCCTGTCGATCGTCCAGATCCCCTCCAACTTCGACGGAGCGCTCATCCGCGCAGGCGGCCCGGGCACCACGATCCCCTTCTCGCTCCCGCTGGGAGGCTCGGTGCTCGATATCCAGCTCTTCAGTGTGACTGCGGAGCTCACGCCGATCCTGTCCGCCGGCCAGGTGATTGGCTTCTCGGGGATTCTGGCAGGCGCAGCCACCGAGGCGCAGCTCAGTGCCGCCATCCGCTCGGTGCCTGCGTCCGCGCTCCCGCTGCCGCCGGAGACCATCATCAGCACGCTCCGGAGCCTGGCCCCCAACGACATCGACACCAACGGCGACGGGGTGCTCGATGCCAAGTCGATCGCACTTCAGATCGAGGCGATCGACGGCCGGCTGGTCGGCGCAGAGGCGCCGTAGTCAGATTGCGCGGAAGCGCCCTCCTCAGATTGCGCGGAAGCGCCCTCCTCAGATTGCGCGGAAGGCCGACCAGAGGCCGGCGGCAACGACGAGCAGACCAAGCACCACGGCCACAAACCCAGCGCCGCCAGCATACCACCACCAGAGGATGCGGCTCCGTTCAGGCTCCCGCAGCAGCCCATGGTAGCGGTTCGGGTGCCAGAACCAGCCCCGCTCCAGCTGCCCCTCGCGGAGCAGCTCGGCGCGCAGCAGAAGGTGATACCGCACGGCCGCGGGGAGTCCGAAGAGGTGGCCGGCCGCGACCAGCCCGAAGCCCCAGCGGGCCGCGACCTCGTAGGTGAGGAGCGACATCGAGGCGAGGCCCAGGGCGGCGAAGAGGAGGACGAGGACGAGATGGAGCTCACGCATGACTGACGCGCTGCGTTAGGGAATTCGCGGTGGCGCGGCCATTCGGGCCACACCTTTTCCCGCTTGTGTCACAGATCGAGATCGTGCAAGAATCTCCGGTTGAAATACTGCAAATATGGAGCAGGTCTACATGCGTTCAACGACTCGTCTCTTTCTCTGTCTGAACCTCGCCGCCCTCTTCGCCGCCTGCGGTGACTCATCGACCAGCAGCGGCACGGGTAACGGCACCGACACGGGGTCGTCCACCGACTCCACGGGCGACGGGAGCGGCGCATCAGACACCTCGTCCGACACGGCCGGCGACACGACGGGCGATACCGCGCAGACCGATGGCTCTGGCGACACGACCAACCCTGGCACGCTGCCGATCGGCGAGACCTGCGCCTCCGACGAGGATTGCGCCTCGGGCATCTGCTACACCACGCCCGAAAACCCCGACCAGGGCATCTGTTCGCAGCCCTGCATCCGCGACCGCGACTGCCCCGAGGCCTTTGACTGCGTGCGGGTCGACAGCTCTGCTGATGCCTTCTCCATCTGCATTCCCGCCGATGTCTGCGTCGACGCCGACGGCGACCAGTATGGCCTTGGCGCAGCCTGCCTGGGCGTCGATTGCGACGACAGCAGCGCCACCATCAACAGCGCCGCGACCGAGCTGTGCGACGGCATCGACAATGACTGCGACACCCAGATCGACGACAACCCGGCCGGCCTCAACGAGGACTGCGACACGGGCTTTTCGGGCATCTGCGCGCTCGGCCGCACGGCATGTGAGGGCGCCATCACCTGCGTCGCCCGCTTCGAGCCTTCATCGGAGATCTGTGACGACCTCGACAACGACTGCGATGGCGAAACCGACGAAGAGGCCTCCGACGCCATCGTCCGCTACCTCGACGCGGACGGCGACGGCTTCGGCGATGACCTTGCCACCGTCACCGGCTGCGACGAGCTCCTCGGCTACGTGCTGATCGGCGGCGACTGCAACGATACCGACCCCGCGATCCGGCCAGGCGCCATCGAGACCTGCGACCTTGTCGACAACGACTGCAGCGGCGCCGTAGACGACAATGTCGTCTACTCCCCCTACTTCGCCGACAACGACGGCGACGGCTACGGCGCGAGCGCTTCGGG
>CAIWGR010000007.1 GCA_903912275.1 uncultured delta proteobacterium | reverse complement strand
GTCAGGCCGAGCTCCACGTAGGGGTCCACGAGCGTTGGCGTTCCTGTCTTCAGCCAGCTGTCGAGAAAGCGGAGCCAGGCGTGGGCGCCGACGCCGCTGTCGCCGATGTTGTTGTGGGTCGCGGTCCTCCAGTCGGGCGTCTCGATGCTACCCTCGTTGACCCAGTCGAATTGGATGGTGCCGCCCGTTGCACCCGAGGGGAGGTTGGCCTCCACAGGGAGCGCGATGCCGGTCTCGAGAATGCCTATCGGCCGCAGGACCGGACCCAGATGGGGCAGGCCGAGCGCCCGCGCGAGCGCGAAGTTGGAGACGTTGGGCACGATGTCGTCGTCCAGCACATGGGCATTGAGGAGGTGCACGGGAGCGCCGCCGTCGAGTCGCTGCGTGGAGATGAAGCGGGCGAAGCTAGCCGAGTCTCCCCGGTCGATTGCGGTCTGGGCGAGAGGCCAAAAGCGGGCAACATCGTTGTCGTCGTAGCCCGATGGCTTGAGCAGATCGACGAGGGGGCCGAAGGTCTCCGAGAACTGGAGGATGTCGGTGACGCGGCCGCCTCCAACTACGAGCACGGCGGCCTTCACTTCGGGCGTCAGCGCCAGGAACTCGGGGCCCATGATGCCGCCTAACGAGACACCCAAGTAGCTGATGTGGTCGGTCGCCAGATCGGCTGCTCCGTCGCCGTCTGCGTCGATGCCCGTCTTGAGCAGTCCGACCAGCGCGAGCTTGTCGTAGGCGGCTTGGCGCCAGTGGTCGCGCAGCACGAGCGGCTCGAAGCCCGAGCCGCCGAGGCCGAAGAACTCGATGAAGGCTGCTCCGCCGCCACCGAGGGTGGACCGCGGGTGCTCGCCGTGCGCGGGCGCATCGATCGAGATGGTTGCGATGCCCTGCGGTGCAGCGAAGTCGGCGAGGCGGCCTGCCTGCTGTCGCTCGCCGTTGAGGCCATGACCGAAGATGATGGTGGGGTAGGGCGCTGTCGCCGCTACTTCGGGCAGCGGGAGGTAGACCGAGGCGAGCAGCTCGTAGGTGCCGAGCGGCGACGCATCGGCGTTGACCTCGATGACCTTCCCAGCATTGCGGTAGTCATCAGCGGTGAAGCGGATGGTGCAGAGGCGGAAGCGAGGGCCGGTTTCGCAGCCCAGCCGCTCGTTGACCGCGCGCGGACGGGAGGCGATGGAGGCCGCGATGCGCGTCGCCTCGTCCGTCACAGACTGTGTCGTGAAGGCGACCACCGCCACCACCGCCTCGGCTGTGGTGAGTCCGGCAGCGACAGCAGCGTCGCGGTGGCGTCGCATCGCAGCGCCCTGCCCTCGGAGAAGCGCCGGGTCTGCGCCCGCGAGCGCCTCGCGGAGCACCGCCGGCGCCACGATGGGCGCCCCATCTTCGCCGAGCAGGCCGCGGGTAACGAGGATGGAGCACTCGGTCCGTTCTGGCAGCGGGATCATCGGCCGGAAGATGACGGTCGCGTCGTCTGTGAGGATGGTCTCGAAGGGGTAGGGGATGAGGCGCTCGGCGTTGCCCGCGTCGAGGCAGCCGAGCAGCATCGCGCTGCCCGCGGCGGCGCTGGTCTCCCCCGTCGGCACCGTCTCGGCGCGGAGCGAGTGGTTGAATTGCAGGTAGCCGCCGCCCGTGGTGCCGAAACCATCGAGTGTGGAGAGTGCCACGAAGAGGGGGCGGAAGGTGCGCGGAATGTTGGCGACGTATCCGTTGGTCTCTGCCGTCAGTTGAACCCGCCGCCCGGTCGGGGTCGTGCTGTCTGCGACCGTGTAGAGGTCGTCGGGAAAGACAGTAAGTTCGTTGCCGAACGGACGATAGAGAAGCGTGGGCGCGGTCGAGCAGTCGTCCGGGCAATCTGCCTCCGACTCGGCCGTGTCGCAGACACCGTCGCCGCAGCGAGCGCCGCCGGAACCCTCACCGGAGCCGCTGCCTGAAGCATCACCGGAGCCGGCGTCGTCCGTCGCGTCCGCAGCTCCCGAGCCGCTTCCATCGGCGCCTAGTCCGGTGTCGGAAATTGCGATGGTGCTCTCGTCTCCGCAGGCCGAGAGGGCAACGAGGAGCGGCAAGAGAAGGCGGGCTTGAGGCCAGTTCGCGCGCATGTACTCTCCGGTTACAGGGGTGTGACCGGACGGTACGCCTCGCTACCCAGAGCTTCAAGTTTCGTCGCGTTCCGCCGGTAC
>CAIWGR010000006.1 GCA_903912275.1 uncultured delta proteobacterium | reverse complement strand
TCGTCTGGCTGGTGAAAACGAACCTCCGTCTTCATCGGGTGCACGTTCACATCGACAGCGTCGTGCGGCAGTTCGAGGTAGAGCACCGAGACGGGGTAGCGCGCGCGATCGACGAGGTGCTGGTAGGCCACACGCACGGCGGAGGCGAGCAGCCGGTCGCGCACGTAGCGTCCGTTGACGAAGGTGATGACCTGCGCCGAGGTGCGCCGAGAGAGGCCCGGCTCTCCGATGAATCCTGAGGCCGAAACGGGGCCGAGCACGGCCACCTCGGTGGGGTGAATCTGATCGGAGTCCGGGCGGCCGAAGTAGGAGAAGATGCGACCTGCACGGTCGGCCACAGCGGGCCAGTCGAGCACCGTGCGCCCCTCGCTGACGACGGTGAAGCCCACCTCGGGCCGGGCAAGCGCGAGGTGCTGTACAGCCTCGATGCAGTGCTTGACCTCGGTGCCGCGCGTCTTGAGGAACTTCAGCCGCGCGGGTGTGTTGAAGAAGAGGTCGCGGATGGTCATCTGGGTGCCGGCGGGGCAACCTGCAGGCTCGACCACGGGCTGTCCGCCACCCTCTACGCGGAGGCGGATGCCTTCGAGCGCACCGTGAAGTTTCGTGACCATCTCGAAGCGGCTGACGGAGGCGATGGAGGGCAGCGCCTCGCCGCGGAATCCAAGCGTCGAGATGCGGAAGAGGTCATCGGCCGAACGAAGCTTCGAGGTGGCGTGACGCTCCATGGCGGCGACCGCATCGGCCTCGCTCATGCCGCTGCCATCGTCGGTCACGCGGAGGAGCCTGAGACCACCCTCTTCGAGGTCGACCTTGATGTGGGTAGCGCCGGCATCGATGGCGTTCTCGATGAGCTCCTTGAGCGCGCTCGCAGGGCGCTCGACCACCTCGCCGGCGGCGATCTGGTTGGCGAGATCCTCCGGCATGCGGAAGACGCGGCGCATGGGTTCTGCGGGGGCGTGAGATGTCATGAGCAGCCAGATTCAGACGGAGCGGCCTGCCAGATTGTCACAGCCGAACCGCCGAGGCAATCAGAAGGAGATGCGCCGCATCACGAACCGAGGCAGGTGTTGGATGACCAGCATCACCAACTGCCAGATTGGGGGCGTGTAGAGCAGCGGCGTTCCCCGGTCGATGGCGCGGCTCACCTGACGGGCCACCGCGTCGGGCTCGCCCGCAAAGGGTGGTGGCTTGAGACCGGCCGTCATGCCGGTCTTCACGAACCCTGGCTTGACGCAGATGGTGATGAGGCCGGCTGCGCGCCACTTGTGGTCGAGCGCTTCGAGGTAGTGCGAGAGCCCGGCCTTGGAGGCCCCGTAGATGCCCACCGGCTTGCGCCCGCGATCGCCGGCAACGGAGGAAAAGACGCAGAGGGTTCCACCGCCTTGGGCGAGCAGCGCCACTCTGGCCCGTTCACAGATTTCGATGGTGTTCGCGAGGTTGGCGGTGAGGAGCCGGCGCGCGCGAACGGGGTCTGCCTCGAGCTCATCCTGGGTGCCAAAATGTGCGGCTGTGATGACAAGGTTGTCGACGCGGGCGCCGCCCGCGAAGAGGGCCTCGGTGACGGCGGGGAAGCCGTCTGGCGTATCTAGGTCGCAGGCAATGACAGTAACCGTGCCGCGGCCGCGCACGCGGAGATCGGCGGCAGAGCGTTCCAGGTCATCGACGTCGCGGCCAAGCAGTATGAGGTCATCTCCACGCTCCGCACGGACGCGGGCGAGCGCCCTTCCCATGCCCTTGCTTGCGCCCAGAATTGCCGTCTTCATGCCTCTTCCTTCGTTGCGGGGTCGAGCAGCCGCTCGGACTGGTGGGAGCGGAGCCGCCGCTCGGGATCGAACCGACGCCGCGCCTCGTCGAAGGCAGCGAGCCGCGGCTCCATCTTCGCGAAATCTTCCGGCAGCGTGAGCGTGTCTTTCGTCAGATAGATGCGGCCGCCCTCTTCGATGACGAAGGCGTTGAGCTCGTTGACCGCCCGTTGCGTCCAGTCTCGGAGCGGCAGGTCGAGCGCGATGGAGATGCCCGGCTTGGGGAAGGAGAGCAGGCCGCGCCCTTCTGCGCCGCAGTCCTTGATGACGCAGAGGAAGGAGGCACCGCCGAGCTTCACCAGCAGCTCGAGGAAGCGGCGCGCGGCGCCCTGCCCCGCCGACTCCGGAAGCACACACTGGTACTGCGTAAAGCCGCGCCGGCCATACATCCGGTTCCAGAGATGGATGGCGTCGAGCGGATAAAAGAAACCCCAAGGAGAGACGATGCCCCGCTTCTCGCGCGCCAGATGCTTCCAGTAGAAGAGGATGTTGAAGGCCCGCACCGACAGCGGGTTCAGCGCCCACGAGGGGAAGAAGAAGGGCATGGTGACACGCGGCGGCATCGCCGGAAACCGGGCGGGCGCCTCCGACGGCTCGGCCCAGCGGCCCCGCATGAGGATGCCTCGTCCGAGCGCGCTTCCGCCCGAGACACAGTCGATCCAACCCATCGTCATCGGCCAGTCCGGCCCTGACTCCTTGAGCCCTGCGATGAAGGACTCGATGTCGGGTACGCGCCGGCTCTCCTGGTAGATCCAGGGCGACGGGATGCGTACCATGCGGAAGGTGACCTCGAGGATGTGGCCGGTGAGCCCCATGCCGCCGACGGTGGCCCAAAAGAGGTCGGCTCGCTCATCGGGGCCGCAGGTCACCACCTCTCCCGTTGCCAGTCGCATACGAAGGCGGGTCACATGGTCGCCGAAGCAGCCCTCTTTGTGGTGGTTCTTGCCGTGGATATCGGAGGCCACCATTCCGCCGAGTGTGACGAACTGGGTGCCGGGGGTGACGGGCGCGAACCAGCCGCGGGGCATGAGGAGCCGGTGGATCTCATGGAGCGCGAGACCGGCCTCGCCGGTGAGCAGGCCCGACGCCTCATCGAAGCCGAGAATGCGGTCGGCGAGCGTGGTGCAAAGGAGCTCGCTCTCCGGCGTCGCGGGGAGCGAAGAGTCGCCGTAGGAGCGGCCGAGGCCGCGCGAGAGTTCTGCCGTTTCGGAGGCCGCTTCGAGCTCCTCCGACTGCCGCTCTCTGCCCGGCAGAGCGAAGAGGCCCCAACCTGAGATAGAACGCGAAGCGGGAAGAGACATGGGAGCAACTCGCGCGATGGCAGAGGGATTGGAGCGACCTTCTAGCAGCCAGACGGGGGTCTGGCGCAAGCATAGAGCAGGCCTACGGTGAGATCAGCGCTCGGGGTCACCGCCCGAGGGCTTGGAGCGGGCGGCCTTGACCTCCGAGCGGACCCGCTTGTCTGCGAGACGGCGACGCTTCTGGCTCTTGGGGACCGAGGTGTCGATGCGGGGCCGTTCGCGATGGAGCGCGGCGACGATGAGCGCCACGAGCCGCTCGCGGGCCGCCTCCACATTGCGGAGCTGGCTGCGATGCTCCTCTGCGCTGATGAGCAAGACACCCTCATCGTTGATACGGGGCGCGAGCTTCTTGAGCAGGCGGGCGCGGTCGCTCTCGCTCAGCGTCGATGCTGTGGTGACGACCCAGTGCAGCGTCGCGCGCGAGTTGGTTCGGTTGACATGCTGGCCGCCGGCGCCGCTGGCGCGGCTCGCAGTGAACCAGAGCTCCCACCCCGGAATCACAAGGCCCGGTTTGACTTCGAGGTCATCCATCGGTCGGACCCACATTCTGGAGGAAGGTGGCGACGTCGGCCATCCGGGCGATGAGTGCTTCGGGCCCCGGACCGGCTGGAATGGAGTGCGCCACGGCGATGGTCATGCAGCGCAACCAGGCGTCGCGCATCGCGGCATCGATGGGGAGATGGGCATGGCGCATGCCGAGCCGCGGGTGACCACGCCGCTCGAGATACTGTTTGGGACCGCCGGTCCAGAAGACGAGGAAGTCTGCGAAATCGGCCCGAGCCTTGGAAGAGATGGTCCCGTCGAAGGGCGGATGGAGGCGGGCAAGCGCAGGCTCGCGCAACTCCATCTCATCGTAGAAGGCATTCGAGATCGCCCGGACGGGCGCCTCGCCTCCCAGCGCTTCGAAGAGGGTCTCTGACATCTGCCAACCTTCAGCGCTGCCTGCGGAGGAGCGCCGTTTTTGATTGAGGAATACGGGCCCTGCTGATACTGTAAGAACATCGCCAAAACCAACGAATTTCGCGGCAAAATCCTCCGGGGGTCTTGTGAGTCCGCTCCTATCTGTCGTGCTCTATCTCATCGCCGGTCTGACTGTGGTCATCGGCCTCCTCGGCATCGCGCTTCCTGCGCTGCCAGGGGTTCCGCTGGTCTTCGTCGGGCTGCTGATCGCGGCGTGGGTAGACGGATTCAGCCATGTCGGTGCCGGCATGCTGACGGTCATCGGGCTGCTTGCGGCCTTGAGCGTTGTAGCCGACTTCGCTGCGACAGCCTTGGGTGCGGCGCGCTTCGGGGCGACCCGAGCAGGCGTAGCAGGTGCCGTTATCGGCTCGGTGATTGCCCTCGTCACGGGCCAGATCTGGCTGGTCCTGATCGCGCCGCTGCTAGGCGCCATCCTTGGCGAGTATGTGAGCAACCGCGACCCCAAGCAGGCTGTACGCGCCGGGATGGGCGCGCTTGTCGGCATGGTCCTCGCAGGCGCTGCAAAATATGCCATCGCCATCACCATGATCACGCTCTTCCTGGTCGACCGCTTCTGGCCCTAGCAGGCTACGGTTCTCCGACGCGTCGTTCGGTGCGCGGGGCCGCCTGCTCGAGGAGTTTCAGGATCTCTCGCCCCTTCGCACGCACGTCGGGCGGCTCCTCAGGGTTCTTGGAGAGTTCCTTCACCCATGCATCGGTGCCGGGCCCTGCGATGTTGAAGATGGCGATCATCATCTTGGTGCGGAGGGTCTCACCCTCGAGCTCCTCGAAGGTATCTGGCCGGTCGCCGCTCCGAAGCGGTAGATCGCTGAGCTCTACCGCCGCACAGGCCTCTGTGCCGCGACGCGGCCGCACATCAAACCAGGCACCCATCGACGCAAGTTGGTCGGCGGTGGAGAGGAACTTGAGCGCATCAGCGATGGCACAACGCTCCGCCGGCGCGGTCGCAGCCTCGAATCGTGCCCATAGCTGCGGCGCCAGTGTGAGATCACCCGACCGGCCGATGGCGCGCCAGGCCGCGATGCGGACCTCCGGTGCCATGAGGTCTACGAGCGGCAAGAGCAGCCTGCCGGCCGCCGGTAGCCGCAGGCGGGAGACGGCCTGCAGAAAGGCGCGAGCAGTCCGCGGCGTGGTGATGACCGCCGGCAAGTTGGCCAACAAGACCGGCCCGGCGCTCGGGAGTTCGAGACGGGTGACAGCAAGCGCTGCCTCCGCCCGAGCGCCATCGTCAGCACCTGCAAGCGCGGCGAGCAACTCCGCCTCAACAGAGCGGATACCCATCTGACCCGCTGCCCAGATGGCCCAGCGCTTCACCTCGAGGTTGCCATGCAACACCAAGTAGGCAACCCGCTCGCGCACTGGCCGCGCTGCACGGGTCTCGGCAGCGAGTACACCGCAGGCCTGCTGCAGGGCCGCGACCTGCTCCGCGGGCACTTCAGAGCGGAGCATCGTCGCGTAGTAGCCTTCGTGGTTGTAGCGCGTGAGGTAGTTGTCGGTAGTGATCTGGACTGCGCCCCAGGAGAGGAGAATCGCTCCTGCAATCAGGCCGAAGAAGGGGGCACGGTTGTCAGAGAAGCCCTGCACGAGCCCCTCCTCGGTGAGGTCGGCGGGCACAGCTTCGCCGAGCAGGACCCGAAGGCGCCACGGCGAGCCGAAGAGCAGGCTGCTCAGGCGCAGCCCCGCCCAGCACCCCGCCAGCAGCAGCAGCCCCCATTGGACCCAGACAAGCACAAGATTGAGCGCAACGCTCGAACTGTAGTCAGTGACATACCGAGCAGCGAACCAAGCCCAGGCGAGCGAACCGGCAAACGTGACCACCGACCCCACATTCATGCGGCGCTCCGTCTTCGCCATCGATGCGAAGAAGGAGAGGTCCAACGAAGCTGAGGTCACACTACGCAAGTTCGCTGCCCTGGTGGAAGTGGCATCCAATCGCTGATTTCACTATATCACTAACAAACTTCTCCGCATTCAATGAGCAAGATGATGAAGCCACTCCATCTCCGTACTGCATCGCTCCTGGCCGCCGCGCTGATGACGGTCGCTCTGCACATGCCCACTGCAACCGCCGGCGCGCCCGCGCCCAACGACAAGCGGGCGCTCATGAACGAAGGGGCGCGGCTCGCCAAGCGTGGCGACTACAATGGCGCTGCCGTGCAGTTCGAAAAGGCGGCCCTGCTCGCCCCCACCGACGCGAACATCTTCTTTAACCTCGGCCAGATTTACGAGCAGAGCAATCCGGGCCGCTGCGTGCTCCGCTACAATCGCTTCCTACAGCTCGAGCCGAACGCAACAGAGGCACCGGCGGTCCGCGCAGCCATGGCCGCTTGCACCAACAAGATTGCCAAGGCGGGCGCCATCCACATCACCGACCTGTTGCCCCCCGCGAACATCGTGCTCATCGACGGCGTTGCCGTCACCGAGGGGCCCTCCGTGCTGCCCATGCCGCCGGGCGAGTATACCGTTCATGTGGATGCGCTCGACCACGACCCGTTCGACCAGAAGATCACGATCAAGACCGGTGAGACAACCGAGGTCGCCATCAAGCTGGTAGCGCAGGCGACCTACGGCACCCTCTCCATCAAGGTGAACCGGCCGGGCGCTACGATCACCATCGACGGCCAACCGAACGGAATCGCCCCCCTCGCTGCGCCGCTCCGCGTGACGACGGGCAAGCACCTCGTGGTCATTGAGGCAGCCGGGTTCCACAAGTGGCAGCGCAATGTGACCATCGAGAAGGAGCTGGAGGAGGAGATCGATGCCCGCCTTCAGGCCGCTTCGGTCGACGCCCGCTAGGGTTCCGCCGGGCTGCTAATCGAGCCGCCTGCCTGCACCGCCTTGAAGCAGCTCGGTCACATCTTCGGCCTCGTTCGGGTCGATGATGTCGAGCTTCCCCGTTTCGAGATCAACGGCATATTCTCCGTTCATCCAGCGGCCCAGGTCGACCATCTTGCAACGATGCGAGCAGAAGGGGAACTCAGGCGTCCGCGGCGCGACCGAAACGGCTGCCTTGCAGGTAGGGCAGGATATCGAGGGAGCGCTCACGGCACGGCTACAGATGCTGGCTCAACGAGCGGCGACAGCGGGCCTGTGAGTGCCAGCGGCGGAATCTCCGATACCTGACGGACGAAGAAGAACTCGACGGCGTCCTTCACCTCCTGCGGAACGTCGACCATGTCTTTGCGGTTCCGCTCAGGCAGGATGATGCGCTTGATGCCGGCACGCTGCGCCGCGAGCACCTTCTCTTTGATGCCGCCGACGGGCAACACGTTGCCGCGCAGCGTAATCTCGCCACTCATCGCCACGTCGTGGCGCACCTGAACGCCCGAGAAGAGGCTCAGGAGGGTGGTGAAGATGGTGATACCCGCGGAGGGGCCATCCTTGGGGACAGCGCCTGCCGGGAAGTGCAGATGGATGTCTTTGTCCTTGAGGAAGTTGCTCGGTAGCCCAAACTCGTTGGCCCGCATCTTGAGGTAGGAGAGGGCCGCAAGCGCCGACTCCTTCATGACGTCGCCGAGCTGACCGGTCAGGCGGAGTTCGCCCTTCCCCTCGGTCTTGAGCGCCTCGATGAAGAGGATGTCGCCGCCAACCGGCGTCCAGGCGAGGCCGGTGGCGATGCCTGGGTCGTTGACCCGCTCGACCGAGTCGTGCTCGTAGCGCTCTGGCCCGAGGTAGTCGGGGAGCGTCTCGGCCGTGATGTCGAGTTCGGTCGCAGTGTGCGTGCCGTCCGCGACCTTGACCGCCACCTTGCGGCAGACATCGGCAATCTGTCGCTCGAGCGACCGCACGCCTGCTTCGCGGGTGTAGCGGTCGATGACCTTGTCGATGGCGCCGATGTCGAGCGTCACATGGTGCTCGGCGATGCCGTGGTTCTCGAGCTGCTTGGGCAGGAGGAACTTGCGGACAATGTTCCGCTTGTCGTTGTGGGTGTAGCCGGGGATCTCGATGACCTCCATGCGATCGCGGAGCGGCGCCGAGATGGTGTCCATCTGGTTGGCGTTGGCGATGAAGAGGACCTTGGAGAGGTCGATCGGAATCTCGACGTAGTGGTCGCTGAAGGCGTTGTTTTGCTCGGGGTCGAGCACCTCGAGGAGCGCCGACTGCGGGTCGCCGCGGAAGTCTCGGCCGACCTTGTCGATCTCGTCGAGCATGATGACCGGGTTGATGGTGCCGGCCTTGCGGAGCGCCTGTGCGATGCGGCCCGGGAGCGCGCCGACATAGGTGCGGCGGTGGCCGCGAATCTCCGCCTCGTCGTGCACGCCGCCGAGCGCGATGCGAACGAACTTGCGGTCGAGGGCGCGCGCGACCGAGCGGCCGAGCGAGGTCTTGCCGACGCCGGGAGGCCCGATGAGGCAGAGAATGGGACCCTTCATGTCGCTGCGGAGCTTGCGGACCGCGAGGAACTCGATGAGCCGCTCCTTGACCTTGTCGAGGCCGTAGTGGTCTTCGTCGAGGATGGTGCGGGCGTGCGCGATGTCGAGGTTGTCGACGGTCGTCTCGCTCCACGGCAGGTCGAGGAGGGTCTCGATGTAGGTGCGGACGACGCCGAACTCGCTGCTCGCGGGCTGCATCTGCTGCAGACGGCGGAACTGCTTCTTGACGACCTTGTCGACCTCGTCGGGCATCTCCTTGGCGTCGACGCGGGCCTTGAGATCGTCGAGGTCGCCGTTGTCGCCGTCGATCTCGCCAAGCTGCTCCTTGATCGCCTTGTATTGTTGACGGAGGTAGTACTCCTTCTGGTTCTTATCCATCTCCTCTTTGATCTGGTTCTGGATCTGGTCGGAGACCTCGGCGACCTCGAGCTGGCGAGCGAGGAAGGTGAGGACCAGCTTGAGCCGCTCCTTGACGTCGGTCTTGCCGAGCACCTGCTGCTTCTCCTCGACGGAGATTTCGAGGGTGTTGGCGGCGAAGTCGGCGAGGTTGACCGGGTCTGTGACCTGGTCGATCATGAGCGACGCCTCGCGAGGAAGCTCCGGCATCATGCGGGCGACGCGGCGGGCCATGGTCTTAAGGTTGTTGAAGAGGGCGTCGATCTCGACGTCGCGCTCGTACTCAGACTCAACCCGCTCGAAGCTGCCCACATGGTAGGGCTCGGTGCGGGTAAGGTTGAGGAGGCGTACCCGCTCCTTGCCCTGGATGATGACGCTGTAGTTATCTTGGCTGACCTTCACGACCTTGAGGATGCGGGCCATGACGCCGACGCGGTGGAGGTCGGCCTCATCGGGCTCATCGACCTCTGCCTCACGCTGGGTGATGATGGCCACGTAGGACTCTTTGGCCGCCGCCTCCTTGATGAGGGCGATGGACTTCTCACGGCCCACCTGAAGCGGGATGACCACCTCAGGGAAGAGCACCGTGTTGCGGAGTGGGAGGATGGGGAGAATCAACTGGCCGGTCTCGCCGGCGCTCTGCTCTTCTTCACTCATGGCGCTACCTCGGTAGGCGTGGGAACCGAGGAGATAGTCACCCCCGCTCGGCGTGCAAAGAAAGAACCCGGCCCTGTCGGCGCATCGCGCCGCAGCGGGCGGTTCAGGCCCTGTTGTAGGCTGCCGCAGCAAGCCCCGGGTCGCCGGGGGCATCGCTGCGGCTCTCATCGAGGAACTCGTTGAGCAGCGCGACGGCTTCGGCGTAGATACCGACGCGACGCTTCACCGAGACGGTGTAGGTTGCGTAGGCGGCCTCTGCCGCAGCCTGGTCAGCGTCCGACTGCGCCATCTGACGACGCATCTCGGCGGTCTGACGGGCAATCCACGGCCACTGTGCGGCGTGTGGTGCGAGGAAGGCGATGGTCTCTTCTGCGAGGCCGTGGATCTCGGCGCGCTCGGTGTAGAGGATGCTCCGCTCGGGGCAGCCATCGATCGCATGCTCGTCGGCGAGTTCACGGGTCGTTTCGATGACCAGCCGGAGCCGCTTGAAGGCCCGGAGCTCTTCGCCGTAACGACCGCGCCAGGCGTTGTAGGTGGCGTTGGTCTCGAGCTTCACCGTCTCGAAGGCAGGCTTCATGGCGGCAAGCGAGGCGCCATAGGCCTTGGCAGATGGCGTCGACGGATGGGCAGTGCACCAGGCGACCGAGGCGCTGAGGCTGCGTTCAACCTGAAGAAAGTTTGGCTGACTCATCGGGGTGACTCCTCGCCCGGGTTGCGGGCGCTGTGGCTACAAGCGGAGCCGGAGACGGTCAAGGAAGGAGCCGCTGCGGCGGTCATGCGAAGGTCTCGCGGAGATGAAATCCGGTGCGCGACCCGTCGACCGACAGCAGCCCCTCGACGGGCCCCTGGTAGACGACGGCGCCTCCGTCGGGGCCGGCGCCCGGCCCCATGTCGATCACCCAGTCGGAGGCCGCGACGAGGTCGAGGTTGTGCTCGACCACAATCACCGTGTGGCCCATGGCGGTGAGTTGCCGCATGGCATCGACGAGCTGCTCGACGTCGCGCATGTGGAGGCCCACCGTCGGCTCATCGAAGATGAAGAGCGCGCCCGCAGCGTTGGAGGCGGTCGACTGGCCGAGGTAGGAGGCGAGTTTGAGCCGCTGCAGCTCGCCGCCCGACATCTGCGTCGTTGACTGACCGAGCCGGATGTAGCCGAGACCGACGCGTGCGAGCGGCTCGAGGCGCCGTGTGACGGGGCCGGAGTCGGCGAACCGCTCGAGCGCCTCCTGCACCGTGGACTCGAAGAGCTGGTCGATGCTCAGACCGCGGAGCTTGGGTGCCAGCACGGCCGGGGTGAAGCGGCGTCCCTCACAGACATCGCAGGGGATCTCGACATCAGCGAAGAAGACCATCTCCACCGAGAGCACGCCAGCCCCTTCGCAGCGCTCGCAACGACCGCCTGCAACATTGAAGGAAAAGTGGCTGGCCGTGAGCCGCGCAACGTTGGAATCGGGGAGCGCCGCGTACATGTCGCGGAAGACGCTGTAGGCGCCGGAGAAGGTGAGCGCAGAGGAGCGGGAGGAGCGGGAGATGCTCGACTGGTCGACCATCACCACCTCCGAGAAGATGTCGCCCGTGACCTCCGCCGGCGGCAGTCCGTCGGCGGGTCCGGAGCCGCGACGGGACTCGAGATGGGCGTAGAGGAGGTCGTGCACGAGCGTGGATTTGCCCGAGCCGCTGACGCCCGTGACGACGGTCAGCGCGCCGTGCGGAAAGTGAACCTCCACCCCCTGGATGTTGTGGAGATGGGCCGCCTTGAGGGTCAGCACAGAGGCGTGGGAGGGAGCCGACCCTGTGAAGGTGAGGCTCCGCTTGCGCAGCAGTTCGCCCGTCGGCGTGGCGGATTGTTGCAGCCCTTCGACGGTGCCCGAAAAGAGCACCTCGCCGCCCCGGTCGCCTCCGAAGGGGCCGAGTTCGACCACGTGCTGGGCGCGCCGGATGACGTCGGGGTCATGCTCGACCACCACGACGGTGTTGCCGATGTCGCGCAGCTTCTCGACCACCTGCATCATCCGCTCGGTGTCGTGTGGATGGAGTCCCGCCGTCGGCTCATCGAGCACATAGAGCGTGTCGGTGAGCATGCGGCCGAGGCTGGTGGCCAGGATGACGCGGTGGATCTCTCCGCCGGAGAGGGTCTTCGCCTGCCGCATGAGGGTGAGGTAGCCGAGGCCTGCATCGGCGAGGTAGCCGAGCCGCTCTCGGACCTCTGTGATGAGCCGCTCGAGCGCCTTCTGGAGGTCAGGAGCGAGCGCAATGGACTGGGCCCAGAGGCGGGCCTCATCGATACGGAGGCCGAGGATGTTGCCGAGGTGGAGGCCTGCGATGCGGACCGCGCGGGCGTCGGCGTTGAGACCGGAGCCTTGGCACTCATTGCAGACCGTGAAGCTGCGATAGCGCATCGCGTGGAAGCGGATGCCGCCGAGCGTGCGATCGGCGAGGATCTCCTCGAGCCAACCGGCGGCGCCGCCCCAGCCCTTGTCGCCGTAGAGGATCCGGTTCTGGTTCGCCTGCGAGAGCCGGAGCCAAGGGATGTCGATGGCGATGCCCTCGGCCATGCACCACTCGAGCATCTGCTTGCGTGGGCGACGGGCGGAGGGGATGTCGAAGATGGCGAGCGCGCCCCGCTCGAGGGTGAGCGTTGGATCGGGAACGGTCTTGTAGGGGTCGAGTCCTACACTGCGGCCGAACCCTTCGCAGCGACCGCAGGCGCCGAGCGCGTTGAAGGGGTGGAAGAGCGAGGGCATGGGCTCTTTGTGCGCCGTGCCGCAACCGCTGCAGACCCAGCCGCGATGGAAGGTGCGCTGCGCGCGGCGGCCTTCGGTCTCGCGGTCCCAGAAGACGACCGAAACGGCCCCATCTGCGAACTTGAAGGCAGCCTCGAGCGCCTCGCGCAGCCGGAGCGCGTCGTCCTCCACTGCGAGTCGGTCGATGATGACCTCGACCTGGGCTGCGCGCACGAGCGAGATGGAGGCCTCGGACTCGATCTCGACCACTTCGCCGTCGAGCCAGGCCCGCTGGTAGCCGTCTGCGATGAGCTGCCGGAGGAGGTCGCCCATGCCGTCTGCGTTGGGGCGGGCCGTGGCGACGATGAGGATGCGCTCGCCGCGCGCATGCTGCTGCAGCCACTCGACGGTTCGGGGCACGTTGAAGGGGACGACGGTGGTGCCGCAGCTCTTGCAGACCACCTCACCTGCCCGCGCGAAGAGCACCTGGAGATGGTCGAGCAGCTCGGTGAGGGTGGCGACGGTGGACTTGGCGTTGGAGATGGTGCTCCCCTGCCGGAGCGCCACGGCAGGCGGGATGTTGGAGATGGAGCCGACGGGCGGCTTGGGCATCGGGTGAAGGAACTGGCGTGCGTAGGTGGAGAGGGTCTCTACGTAGCGGCGCTGCCCTTCGGCATAGAGCGTGTCGAAGGCGAGCGACGACTTGCCGCTGCCGCTGACACCCGAGACGACCGTCAGCGCACCGCGGGGGATGGCGACGTCGATGGACTTGAGGTTGTGGGTCTCGGCGCCGCGAACGATGATGTCGTCTCGCTCTTCGGGCGCAGGCTGTGGGGAGGAGAGGGCTTTGGCCATGATGCTGCTGCGGATGGAGAGGCCCCCGTTCTGGTCGGGCTCGGAGTAGGATGCAAGTGGGGTTGCAGCGGTGCGCAAAACGGTGACTTGGAGGGGGCGATTCACTAGGGTTGCTCCATGCGTGCACGAAGCCTTTTGTTCAGCCTCTTCTTTGCCGGATTGTCGTTGGCTCCTCCGCCGCGGGCGGCCGCGACGACGGTGATGGCCGTGTCGATGCAGGAGCTCGTCGCGGTGAGCGGGCTGGTGGTGCGCGGCCGCGTCGTGTCGGTGGAGTCGGTCTGGGTTGGGGGACACCCTGAGCGGAGCGTCCTGCTGGAGGTCGCCGAGCAGTTCAAGGGAGAGCCGGTCGCGGGGCCGTTGGTCTTCCGGAGCGAGGGTGGCCGTGTGGGTCGCTGGGCCTCGGTCGTTGCGGGGGCACCGGCGTTCACGCCCGGACAGGAGGTCATCGTGCTGCTGGAGCGGCGGTCTGACGGTGCCTGGACGCCCGCTGGGTTATCGCTCGGCGTCTTCTTCGTTGAGCCGGGCGCAGATGGGGAGCCTCAGGCGCGCCGCTCCTTCGACGGCCTCGTCTTCGCCGAGCCCTCGGTTGCGAATGGGAGCAGCGCGCAGACGCTCAACCCGATTTGGTCGCTCAGCGCGCTCTCCTCGTTTCTGCGGTCGCAGCCGTGAGCGCGCGTCGGCTCTCGCTCGTTGCAGCGCTCTTCTGCGCGCTGCTGCTGCCACGGCCGGCAGCCGCCTTCCTGCGCACGCAGACCTGCTACACGCCCAACCTTGCCCTGCCCTGCGATGCAGAACCGCCGCACTGCGACGGCGAGACCGCCGTCGTCCGAACGGGCGGCGAGACCCATGCACCGGTCGAGGCCTGCGACTACTTCCGGGCCGTGCCCGCCTGCGTCGCGCCGGGGCCCCGCTGCGAGGGCAACGAGGTGGTCTCGCTCCGCAACGGACGCTCCGCAGCACCGCTTGAGGGTTGTGTCTGGGTGGCGGAGAGCTGCACCTCGGACGCGTTCGCGCAGGGCTGCTGCACGACGGCGATGGCTGCCTGTACCTTCGATGAGACACGGGCGAGCTGCAGCGCTGGAACTGTATGCGTGGACGGAAACTGCGTCGCACCAGCGGGCTGTACCGCCGGCTCGGTCTGTCTGGCTCCCGTTCCACGTGCCTGGTGTGACGGCGAGACGCTGGTGCACTTTGAGGAGCGTGGGAGTTGCCTGTCGAATCAGTGCCAGGCAACCGAGCGGCGCGACCCCTGTCCGGAAGGCAGCCTCTGCCGCAACGGGAGCTGCCTGCCTGCAGGCTGCGGCGGCCCTTCTGGCAGCGGCGGCTGCTGCTCCACTGCCGACCTCCAGTGCGACTTTACCGAAGAGCGACAGGACTGTGCGGTGTCGGGCAAGGTTTGTTCGGCCGGGCTGTGCGCGCCTCCTGCAACCTGCACGCCCGGCGAGGCCTGCGACGCACCTCAGACCGCGCCCTGGTGCGACGGCGACCAGCGCGTCTTCTATGCAACGACCGCGGCCTGCACGGATGGTCGTTGCGCGCGCGAGGAGCTCCGCGCCGACTGCCCCGTTGGCACCGTCTGCAGGCAGGGCGCCTGCGTCGGCGCAGGCCTACCCGGCGGCTTCTTCGCCTGCCCCGACGGCGAGCAGCCCAAGCCCGTGCGCTGGCCCACCGCCTGCGTCGGATATCACCTGCAGCTCGGCCCCGTTCGGGCGCGCGCTCCGCTAGGCAGCTGCGACAGCGGCAACTTTGTGCTCCCGGACAACGGCATCCGACTCGAACGCGGCTGGCGCAGTTGCGAGGCGGGCACTGTCTCCTTCGACTGCGGACAGTGCACCGAGGCTGACGCTACGCCCATGGTCTGCGTTCCAGGCGGATGCGCGGATGCGGTCGATTGCGAAGCCGGCCTCTGCGCCGCTGAGACGCTCGGAAGCGTCTGCGACGGCGATGACCTGGTCGTGCTGGAGCGGACCGGCAGCTGCGCGGATGGCGCCTGCGATACGCGCGAGCAGTCGCGAACCGACTGCGCTGCAAGCGGTCAGTGGTGCCTAGGTGGCTTCTGCGTCGCGCCGAGCTTTTCGTCGCCCGATACAGCGCTCAACGAGGCAGTTACTGCTGGGTTCGACACTTGGAACGGAGCCGCGGGTTCGGCATGGCAGGCCACGAATCTGGGTGAGACTGACGAGCGAGAGATTGGCATCGCCGTCGATGAGGAGGGCAACCCCCGCGGCAATGTGAATCTCATCGTTCTGCAGACCTCCTCGTGGGATCATTCCAGCATTGCGCTTGGTGTGACCACGCCAGTCTTCGAGGCCGATACGGGCGAGATCGTCACAGCGGACCTGGAGCTCAATGGCGTTGGGAACAAGCGCTGGATGACCGGCGCGGCAACCGACCCCGACGCCTACGACGTGCAGAATGTCGTCACCCACGAGGCGGGTCACTTCCTCGGCCTTGACCACCCGCCCTGCTTCTCCGACGGCTCCTATGTGCCCGAGTGCGCCCGCGCCACGATGTTCGCCAGCAGCGCGCCCGGGGAGCGTCAGAAGCGGGACCTCGCGGCCGACGATGTCGCGGCGGTCGCCGCGGCCTACCCTGCTGCGACCGAGCCCTCCTGCAGTGCGCCCGCGTCAGGTTTCTTCTACGCTCGGACACTGAGCCAGACCGCTCCCGTCGCGAGCGCCGGTGACTGCCCGGGGCCCGAGGCCTTCTGTGGCGGACCGGTCGTCCAACCAAAGAGGCCCAGCGACGACTGCTCATCGGGCGGCACGAGCGGGTCGTGGTGGTCATGGGTCGCCGCGGCGGGTGCACTGTTCTGGATTCGACGACGGAGAGAACACGATGTTGCTTAAGGCCCCAATCCTCCCGCTCATGCTCCTCCTCTGCGCATTCGGGGCGGCGGCCGCGGAGGCTGCTGAGCCGGGCTTCCGGCTCGCGGGCCACAGCGGCGTCTCTTCCGTCGACGAAACAGCCGACCTCCGCCTGAGCCGAGGCACCGACGACCTCCTGTTCGTCTGGTCGAAGGCCTCGGGAATGCCCCGGGCCTGGCGACGCATCGAACCCGACGCGGCCACGCTTCTGCAGGGCGAACGGGTAGCGCTGTTTGGCGACACGACGCTCGATTGGCTATCGCTTCCCGCGTTGCAGACCGTCGCGCATGAGGAGATCGCCGGCGCTGTCCGCTGCCGCGGCGGAGCGCTGGCCTGGAGCTGGACGAAGGCCGGACGGGTCACACTGCACGATGCCAGCCGGTCGGTCGCGCTCGATGAGACGGTCGTGCCCGGCGACGATGCGAGTTGCCTCATCTCGCCCCTCGGAACGGTGCTCATCTGGAGCGAGGAAGAGGAGGTAAAGGCCCTCGTGCAGGGCACCAGCACGCGGCTGCTTCGCAGTGCAATCGCCAACGACGGGATTGTCGACGCAGGGGCGAGCGCGACCGCTGTCTGGGCCTCGGTACGCAGCGCGGGCACCGACACGGTCGTGCGCACTGCACTCCTCGGAGATCCGCCGCTCGCAGCATCCACGCAAAGCGGTTGGCGGAGCTGCGATACCTTTGACGGCGACGGACTTCCGAAGCCCTGTGTGGGGCTCTCGGAGGCGGCGGCGGCGAAGGTGATGCGACCTGGCGTTCCTGCCTGGAACGGCGCCGTCTGGTCTGGCGCGCAGCTCGCGCTCACCGCGCCCGGCTCACCCGCTCCTCCGCGCCAGAGCGAGGCCGGCTGGGCGGCTGCGCCCGCTGCCCCACAGGCGATCGGCACCGCCGATGCAGCGGCGCGCGAAGTGGTCGTGCGGGGCAGGCGGCTCAGCCTGCAACCGCTCTGGATGGCCGGCTGCGCGCAACAGGCGTGGCGTGTCGACGAGCGCACAGGCGAGCGTGCAGTGACCATCGCAGGTCCCGTCTGCGGTGCCGCGCCGCACTGGGTTCCAACGCCGGACGACAGATGGGCCATGCTCCAGATTCCCGATCGGGCCACGGCACTCGTCTGGTCGGACCTTCCGCAACCCTCCAGGCTCTCACTCCCCGACGAGGCATCGCTCAACCTGACGCTGGCCCTCCGTGCCGGAGATGGCTGGTGGGTTGCCGACGCAGCGATGGTGCGGGCATGGCGTCAGGGAGGCGGCGACACGCCTGCCTGGCTGGACGCCTCGATCCCGTTGCTGGCGGACCATTCGCTGACGCTATCGCGCGCAGGGGAGACGCTCACGCTCCAACCGGCAAACGGCAAGGAGCCCGCGACCCATTTTCTGGTCACCGACCTCGGCACGGCCGCCTGGCAAGATGACGGCATCTGGTGGGCCGACGCAGCGCTGCTTCCGCACCTCGTCTGGGTGACGCCAGAGGGAACACCGCTTGCGACCGACGACGCGCTGGTCGCGAAACGGAACGACAAGAAGCTACTCGTCAGACTCTGGGACCGGCTCGCCGACGACCGCTGACATACCGCTCGCTTCCGCCAAGACTGCCAGCCGGACGAGGTCGCTGATGTTCAACTCCTCGGGTCGGCTGGTGGGCGAAATGCCCGCCGCGAGCAGCAGCGGTTCGGGTGCCTGCAGCACGCTCCGCAGCGACGAGCGCATCATCTTGCGGCGCTGACCAAAGGCAGCCGCAGACAGGCGCCGAAGCCAGCGCCCGGTCTCACCTGAAGCCAGCGGAGCGGGCAGGCGGTCGAGCACCACCACGGCGCTTGCCACCTTGGGCGGTGGCACGAAGGCACCCGCCGAGACAAGGAAGGCAATCCGTGCGCGATAGCGATTGCCCACCCCCACCGAGAGCAGCGAAAACTGCGACGACCGACCGGTGCAGATGATGCGCTCCGCCACCTCTTTCTGGAACATCAGCACCATCCGGTCGGGTGCGTGCTCGGCCTCCATTGCCCGAAAGAGGATCTCGTTGCCCACGTTGTAGGGCAGATTTCCAACAAGCGCCCGTCGGCCCTCTGCGAGGAGCTCGGGAAGGATGGTCTTGGTGGCGTCGGCCTCGATGACCTCGAAGGCCGCATTGTCGGCAAAGGCCTCGCGCAGAAAGGCGATGGCGTCGCGGTCAATCTCGACGGCGCGTACCCTCTTGCCGGCAGCCAGCAGCCGCGTGGTAAGCGTTCCAGGCCCCGGGCCGACCTCAATGACCTCTTCCGCATCGCCGATGCAGTCAACCATGCGGTCGAGCAGTCCGACCTGGGTCAAGAAGTGCTGTCCGAGGCGCTTCTTGTTGGGGCGAGCGTAGGCCCGGACGAGTTCGGCAGGCGTCACTGTGGGAGCTGCTGCCGCGCCGCTTGGAGCTGCTCTTCGGCGGCCGCAAGGCCCGCGACATCGTCGATGGCTCGGAACAACGGAATGGCCCGCTCATAGGCACGCACCGCCTGCGGCCATGCGCCCGCCTGACTGCACAGGCGACCAAAGTTCAGGAGCACCGCAAGATTGTTGGAGAACAGCGCGCGCGCCGAGACCTCGTCTCCTCCCCAAGCGCGGAGCGAGCTGCCGCCAAGGTCTCCAAGCTCACCGAGCGCATCCGCAAAGATGACCTCGTCGACCTCCTCATCCGCTGCCTGCTCTGCCGCCTGAACGGCGTGGTAGGCTGCGGTGCGGACCGCGCCTGAGCCGCGCTTCACACGGGCTACGGCGAGGTGTGCTGCAGCACGGCCCGACGCGGGCACCTCCGGCGAGTCTGCAAGCGCGATCGCATCTTCGGAGATCTCCGCGCGGGCTTCGTCGCTGATGGCCGCATCGGCAGGGAGCTGCATCAGCCCAACGAGCAGGCCGAGACCCGCAGCCCGGTCTTCGAAAGCGTGAGCACGCCCGAGGAGCCAGCCGACGGCGTCCGCCCCGTACTCGGACGAGCGGGTGAGCGCGAACATGACCTGCTCCGCCCAGACGATGAGACCAGGGTCATCGCCCAGGCGCGGCAGCGCAACCATGATCTGCTCAGCCGCCGCGTCGTCGTCGTTGAGGACCAGCGCGAAGAGGTAGGCCGCACGCAGTCGCACCGCCGGCGTCACCGCATCGTCCGGCCGCACAAGCGCAAACTCGCGCAGCGCGTCGGCCTCGCGGCGGGCAGGGTCGTAGTCTGCCGGCAGCACCAGCTTGGAGAGCATCACTCCGGCGTCGTGGCGGGGGTCGATGAGCAATCCAACCATGGTCCTCGACGCCTGGAGCGCATCAGAGAAATGGTCACGGGCCAGGTAGTAGGCGCGGCGCAGAACCGCACTCAGCCGGACAGAACCGGCAGGCTCGGAGGCAACTGCGTTGAGAAGCAGCGCGCTCAACTCTTCGAATCGCCAGGCCTCAGAAAAGATGCGATCGGTCTCGCCAAGCAGCGCATCATCAAAGCGGCCCGTGGCGATCGCATTTCGCGCCAACTCCGCCGCCCGGTGAAGGTCGCCGAGGTCGTTCTCCACGAGCGCCATCGTTCGGCGAAGGAGGGCGATGTAGGTGAGCGGGTCGGTCGTCTCGGTCAGCATGCGCTCGAGCGCATCGGCCACGCCCGTCTGATCACCCACACGCTCCAACGCCTCCAGCCGGTAACCGGAGAAGAGTGTTGCGAGCTCCGGACGCTCCATCGAGGAGCGTTCGAGCAGCTCGGACCAGTTCACCTGATTGGCGGTTTCGTCCGCGAGATCGGTCAAGATGTCGCACTCTTCCGCGGTGAGTTCGAC
>CAIWGR010000005.1 GCA_903912275.1 uncultured delta proteobacterium | reverse complement strand
CTGGGACGCATCGATTGTCTGCCTGCAGCAGGAGGGCTCCGGCTGTGCAGGCGCCCTCCAGGCGGCGAACGATGGCAGCGGTTCTGGCGCAAGCGGGAGCGGCTCCGGCGACGGTCCCAACCGCGACACCTCAGCCTACCTACGGGCAACCATGCTGCTGCGCGACGCATGCACCCGGCAGTATGCGCCCGCCTGTGGGGCCCTCGCCAAACAGCTCTACAAGGCAGGCCCGAACGGCGGGTCGGCGGGGCAGGCCCGCGAGCTCGCCAAGCGCGGCTGCGAAGGCCACCACCTCCCGAGCTGCACCCTCCTGGTCTCACTCGCCCGAGGTGAAACCGACCAACTCAGCGCGGCCGAGAACTTCCTGCTGGCGCGCTGCAACGGCATCGTCCCCGAGGCCTGTGTCGCGTTGGGGCGGGCCTACGCTGCGCAGACGATTCCGCAAGGAGACCGTGGCCTCATGAACGGCCTCTTCACGCGAGGCTGTGAGCAGAAGGTGGCAGATGGCTGCGCCGAACTCGCAGTAAGTCACCAGTTCGGCCGCGGCACGCCCGTCAGGCTGGAGGAGGCGCTGCGGCAGGCCACGCTCGCCTGTGCGCAGGGCTCGCACCGCGGCTGCGTCTCGCAGGCCGACCTGCTCATCGCCACTGCCGCCGACGACGCTTTCGCAAAGGCTGAACCACTCTATCAGGGTGCCTGTCTTCACGACGACCCCCGCGGCTGCGCGGGCGAGGCGCGCCTCGCGATGCTTCGCGACAGAGGACGCCTCACGCCAGAACTTCTGGCCCGCCTCGCCCGCAGTTGCAACACCGAGCCGGCCGCCTGCGAACAGCTCTTCAGCTGGACCGCGCGCCAGGCCAAGCCCACCCGAGCACCGCTCGAGAAGGCCTGCGCCGAGGGTGAGCCCCACACCTGCCGCTTCCTGGCCGCCTCCTTGATGGAACGGAGCCACGGACCGACCGCCCCCCAGCAGGCCGCCCTGCTCCGCACCGCCTCCTGCGACCGCCACGACCCTGAGAGCTGCGTCGACCTCGCCGTCCAACGCATCAGCGGGCCTGGTCTGGCTCCCAATCCCTCGGAGGCGCGTGTCGCGCTCACCGCCCTCTGCAAAGCCGACACGCTCCGCGCCTGCGTGGAGCTCGGACTGCTGATTGGCCATCCTGGCGCCTCCGCTGCAGATCGTGCGGAGGCCGCCACCGTGCTCGACCATGCCTGCCTCCAGGGCGCTGGATGGGGATGCGTTCACCTCGGCCGCCGCGAGACTGCCGATACCACCCGTGCCCTCTCCTGGCTCGACCGCGGCTGTTCCCTGCAGGTCGGTTGGGGCTGTGTGGAGGCAGGCGACCTCCGCACCGCGCGGCTCGCCAAAGAGGCGGGGCGGGCCATCACAGACTACCTCCGCGGTTGTGAGGCCGGCACGATGCAGGGCTGTCTCAAGGCCGCGAAGGCGCTCGACAGGCTCAATCCGGGCGACACACAGGCAAAGGCGCTCGCCCAGGTTGCCTGCGACGCCGGCCTGCCCGACGCATGTCCCCTCTGCTCTCCCGCCAAGACCAAGCCGTGACCTCGCCAGCCCCCCTGCGGAACATCATCGCCTATTCCGACGGCGGCGCCATCGGTAACCCCGGCCCCGGCGGCTACGGCGTTGTGCTTCGCTATGGCGAGAAGGTCAAAGAGCTCTCTGCCGGCTTCCGCCTCACCACCAACAACCGCATGGAGCTGCTCGGCGCCATCGTCGCGCTCGAGGCGCTCAAGGAGCCCTGCATCGTCCGGCTCCACACCGACAGCCAGTATGTGGTCAACGGCATCGAGAAGGGCTGGGCCAAGAAGTGGCGCGCCAACGGTTGGATGCGGAACCCCAAGGAGCGGGCTCTCAACGCCGACCTCTGGGAGCGGCTCCTCACCGCAGTCGCACGCCACAAGGCCACCTTCGTCTGGGTGAAGGGCCACGCGGGCGTCGCAGACAACGAGCGGTGCGATGAGCTGGTGCGGGCGGCGTCGGCAGGGACCGGCCACGGCGTGGACGAGGTCTACGAGCGCGAGAACCGCTGAGCGAACGCTGCAAGCGGGCGCCCAAAACGGCCAGAGGCGCCGAAGCGCCCCCTCACCGTCCAACGTGAAGGCTAGCCGCCCGCAACGCAGGCGACGGAATCCGTGCCATCGCAGGTGAAGACCGCTCCTGAACTATCGCAGGGCGCGCCGACCGTCTCGGGTAGCGTCGAGCAGCCACCACACGCGTTAAAGGGAACCGGGTCGCTGCAGACGACACCCTCTCCGGCGCACTCCCAGCTTCCGCGACTGCAACCGCAGGCCTCGCCCGGGTTCCCCGCGAGTACCCCGCACCCGCCGCAAACATTCGTGTCTGCACCACGCACGGAACAAGTCACGCCGTTAGGAGACCCCGCATTGCACTCCCACACGCCCGTGCCGCAGCAGGTATCTCCCGGCACCGCCGAAAGGGTCCCACAGCTACCGCAGGCGTTCGATGCACCCTCATTGCAGGTCAGAAGCGTTCCGTCGCAACCAAGAACACCGCACGCACCACAGGCGTCTCCGGGTCCGCGATCGTAGTTGACGCATCCGCCGCATTGGAACGAGGTGTCACCCGAGCAGACCACGTCGCCTCCGCCAGCTGGATCGCATTCGTAGGTATCAATCCCGCAGGAACCACAGGCCTCACCAATCCGGTGCGACAGCTCACCGCAACCGCCGCAGGCGTTCTCGGCGACCGGGCCAACGTCACCCTTGCAGACCACCGCAGACGGGTCGGTGGTGTCGCACTGGTAAACGCCTGTTCCGCAGGTGCCACAGGCCTCGCCGGGCAGGGCGCGCTCATTGCCGCACCCACCGCAGAAGTTCACGCGACCGTCGAGACTCGGGCAGACGGTCGACTCCCGGTCGTCGGGGTTGCAGGTGTAGGATGAGGTGCCGCCGCAGCAGCTCGCGCCGGGCGCGTTGGCAAGGGGGAGGCAGCCACCGCAGCTGTTGAAGCTGGTCGCGCCATCGCAGGCAACGATGTCTGTACCGACACACTCGACGAAGTCGGCGCCACAGGGGCCGCAGGCAGAGCCCGGATCCGCATCGAGCAGACCGCAGCCGCCACAGCCGTTCAATGCAGCGGCGCCAAGGTCCCCAGCACAGACGACCGTGTCCTGGCCACCGCAGGCCCAGCGGCCAGAGCCGCAGGTGCCGCAGACCTCGCCGATCCGGTGATCCAGCACGCCGCAGCCACCGCAGGCGTTGAGCTGCACAGTAACGGGAACGTCGCACTTGGTGAAACCGGGGCGAACGAGGTCGCACACAGCCGTGTAGGTTTCGCAGCAGGTAGCACCGGGAGCCACATCGAGGGTCGTGCACCCGCCGCAGCTGTTCACGCGGGTATCACCGTTACAAGAGCTCTGGTTCTGATCGGTCGGATCACAGACAAACTGGTTCAAGCCGCAGGTGCCGCAAGCCTCGCCAGGGGCGCCGGGCAGAACGGCGCAGCCGCCACAGCCATTGCGTGCAGCATCTCCAAGGTCGCCATCGCAACGGGTCGCCTCGCGTCCGTCGCAGACCGTCGTGCCGCTCTCGCAGGTACCGCAAGGCTGCGCAGGCTCACGGGTCAGCGCCGTGCACCCGCCGCAACTGTTCCGGGGGAAGGTGTCGGGGACATCGCAGAAGACGGAGTTCAGGTTGGACGGATCACATGCGAGCGTGAAGGCACCGCAACAGGCGTCACCCGGCACGCCGCCCTCCACCGCGCCGCAACCGCCGCAGGCGTTTGCAAGCGCATCGTTGATGCAAATCTGGGCGCCGGGTGTGGCAGGGTCGCAGGCCCATTCGCCCGCGCCGCAGCCGCAGGTGTCGCCGAGCACTTGGGGAAGTGGCTCACAGCCACCGCAGGCGTTCGCGGTATCACCCACGCACTCTGCCGTGCCAACGCCCGAACAGGCAATCACCCCATTGCCGCAGATGCCGCAGGGGGCGCCAACCAGGCCGCCCGTCACCACGCAGGCACCGCAGGTGTCGGGGTCATCGAGATTCACCTCGCAGCCATCCACCCGGTCGCCATTGCAGTCTGCAAAGTTGCCCGTGCAGCTGTCGACCCGGCAGATGCCGGCGGTGCAGATCTCGTTTGCATTCGCGAGGTCGCAGACTGTGCCACAAGCGCCGCAGTTGTTCTCGTCGGTCGCGAGCGAGATGCCATCATCGGCCCGGCCGTCGCAATCCTCATCTGCATTGTTGCAGAGCTCGGCGGCGCCCGGGTTGATGGTGGGGTCGGCAGGTGCGCAATCAGGCCCCAAACAGGCGGGGCCCGCTCCATATCCGTCGCCATCCTCATCGATGCAGCCCGTGCAGAGGCCGTTGTCGGGCTCGCAGACGGGGAGAACCGTGCCGCTCCGATCAGCGCCACGGCAGGTGAAGCCCTCGGGGCAGCTGTTGTCGGCAAAGCAGGGCATCTCGCAACGGGTTCCACTGCTGGTCGGCTGGCAGAGACCTGCGCCGCAGTCGGCGTCGGCGGTGCAGCTTCCGCAGTCGCCGTAGTCCGGCGCCGCACAAAGGTCGCCCTCGGTACCAGAGACGCCCGACGAGATGGGACCGAAGCTGGGGCAGCCGTCGCACCCATCGGTGGCGAACAGCTCGGTGCAGACCTTCGCGGCACCGGCACCGAGGGGCCGGCAGAGGCCGCTCTCGCAATCGCGATCGGCCACACAGGCGACGCCGCATGCGCCCCCGGTCGGCTCCACCGTGTCGGTGGTGCCAGTGTCGGTGGTGTCGACTGCGGTGTCGGTCCCGGTGTCAACAGAGGTGTCCACGCCCGATTCGGTGTCTTCGGTAGCATCGCCTGCCACGCACTGACCATCCACGCACTCACCGATGGCACAGGGCGAGAAGGTGGAGCACTGATCGGCTGGCGGGGTCTGCTTCTTGGCCTCTCCACCACAACCCATCAGGGCGAGCATCGAGACCAGACCAAGACCGAGGAACTTACGCATGAACGACTCCAAGGAGAACCTCCCCAGCCGGAGCGTCCCGCCGAGGAGCAGGAGGGCAGCGCGCCGCGGTGCCCTCACAAAAAGCGGAAACCCCGCGGCGAAACCGCGGGGTTCGAAGCAGACCGACCGAGGCCGGCGGAGACTACTCGCAGTAGCCAGCCACCGCATTGGTCTGGAAGACGGTCTTGTCACCGGCTGGCAGGTTGCCGGTGCTCGCGATCGGAGCGCGGGTCAGACCCGCACCCCCGGTCGTCCCGGTCGCCGACAGGTATGCGGGATTGCTCGCCGCAGTGGTTCCCGTCGAGTTCCCGACCGCCTGAGAGTGAGAGGCCGAGTTGTTTACCGTCGCAGTCGGCGTCGCGCCGCCGTTGGCATTGATGATTTCCACACGATTTCCGTTCTCGTACATCTTAATCTGGAACGAGTTCGGAGCGAGCGTGTTGATCACCGTGCCGCTGTAGTGAGGCAGCGCGTTTACATAGGCGGTGAACACTCGGTTCGGATAGCTCCCCGAGTAGGCGTAACGGAACACGTTCGTAAGCGCGGTGCTGGTGAGCATATCGGCGTGGAAGTACTCGATGGAGCCCTTCATCGCGGTGGAGGGGTACAGCGTCGGTACCGTCAGCGAGCTCGAGGTGTTGGTGAAGCTCAGGTAGCCATCCGACATGAAGCGAACCGCCGAGTAGGTCTTGTCGAACATCTTGAAGGGGAAGCCGAGCTGAATCGGGCCGGAGTTCGACGTATCGGTGAAGCCACCGCAGGCCGTTGGTGCCGTTGCGGCGATGCACGCCTGAATGCCCGCGGCGGAAACTGTGGGCACAGTGGAGAGCGTGGAGACCGTCGCGCCCTGCGTACCGGCGTTGCACACCGTAGAGGAACAGGCGGTGCCAATGCTGCAGGGCGCTCCGGCTGCCCCCGAGTTGGCCGTGCAGACCGACGCCGACTTGGCGGTGAAGAACGAGTAACGCGCGTTGGCCTGCGATGCCACCAGCTTCCAAGCTGCGGAACCGTCAAGCGTGTACCACTCCGTGCCGGCACCGGCGATGGCCGGGGAGTAGGCGATCGAGCGGTCGCTGTTGGTCACGCCCATCGCACGCGCCACCGTCGCCGTCGCGGGCTGGCCACAGGAGGTGCACTCGATGTCAACCCGAGCCTGCCCCTCGTAGAGAACGACGTACCAGGTGTCGCTCGCGTTGTCGCTAACGCCCGGCGTGGTGATGGCGTAGGTACCCTTGATCACGACCTGGCGGTTCGGAGCCGTGCCCTGCACCCAGTAGTCGAAATTGGCCGAGGTGTAGGTACCCGTGTTGCGCCAGAAGGGAACCACTGCGTCCACAGGGTTGGTCGTACTGCCCGCCCCGACGAAGAGGGCCACCGGCGACGTGTTCGCAGCAGGAGGCGTGAAGGTCGCATTGCCGAACTTGATGTAACCGGCCGTGTAGATGGCCATGTAGTTCATGCTCGTGCCGAAGTGATTGTAGGCGAACGGCAACTGAATCGCAGCAGACACCGTCGTGTTGGTCGTGCCACCTGCGAAGGTCGCGTATGTACCGGCAGCAGGCACCGCTGATGCTGAAACAGCGAGGGTGCCAGGGCGCACGGGCGTGTTGCCCGCGCTGTAGACGTTCGTCGACTTGCCCGTTGCGGCGTCGATGTTGGGGCCAGCGCCCGTTGCCGAGAAGCACCAGTTGCTCGAACACTCCGAGTTCGCCGTGCAAGTGGCGCCGTTCGCGCTCAGGGCGCAGACGTTGCTCACGCAGTTGTTGTTGGCACAGTCCGCATTCGCGCCGCAGCTGGCGCCGGCAGCACCGGTGTTGCAGGTGCCGAGCGTGGTGCCGGAGTTCACGGTGCAGCTGTTGGTGATGCAGTCTGCATTCCGGAGGCAGCTGCCCGTGGCCGAGGCCTTGGCGCAGAGGCCGCTGGTGCAGGTGTTGGAGGCGCAGTCAGCCGCGAGCGAGCAGACCTGGTTGTACTGGCACTTGAAGCCAGAAGAGCCGCCGCAATCAACGTCACTCTCGGTTCCGTTCTTGACGAAGTCCGAGGCGGTGGGCGCCTTGCACTCCAGACCGACCAGCGACGAGGCGGGGTAACGCCAGCCCGTGTTGTTCGGGATGCTGAAGGTCGTGGTGGTCGCGAGCGACGCCGCCACCGAGGTGCCGGAACGATAGGCGGTGCCCGTCGCATTCTCCAGGCCATGCATCCTTGCCGCCGCGTAGGTGAGCGTGCAGTCGGCGCAGAAGACCTCCACGGAGTTGTCTGCCTCGTTCAGCGCGATCTGGTAGGTGACGTTGTCCGACGAGGGAGTTGTCGTATTGTAATGGGGCACCCCAATGTAGTTCACGATGAACTTGCGGTTGGGCGTCGTTCCGATGGTTGCGTAGCGAACGTCCCCCCCGGTCGTGTTGAGGCCGGGGTTCGCATCGAACCAGAAGCCCGCGATCAGGGAATTCG
>CAIWGR010000004.1 GCA_903912275.1 uncultured delta proteobacterium | reverse complement strand
GCCGCGAAGGCATCTGCGGCTCCTGCGGCTTCGTCATCAACGGCGACGCCCACGGCCCCGACAAGGGCACCACAGTCTGCCAGCTTCACATGCGGGTCATCCCGTCTGGCACCAAGCTGGTCCTCGAGCCCTGGCGCGCCAAGGCCTTCCCCGTCCTGCGCGACCTCATGGTCGACCGCTCCGCCTTCGATCGGATCCAGCAGGCCGGCGGCTACAACTCCACCAACGTGGGCAACGCCCCCGACGCCAACTCCATCCTCGTGCCGAAGGAGAAGGCTGTTCAAGCCTTCGATGCCGCCACCTGCATCGGCTGCGGCGCCTGCGTTGCGGCCTGCCCCAACGCCTCTGCCATGCTCTTCGTCGGCGCCAAGGTCTCCCACCTTGCCCTCCTCCCGCAGGGCGAGCCCGAGCGCGAGCGCCGCGCCCTCCGCATGGTCACCACGATGGACGCAGAGGGCTTCGGCGCCTGCACCAACACGCTGGAGTGCGAGGCGGCCTGCCCCAAGGAGATCTCCACCAAGTGGATCCAGAAGCTCAACCGCGAGTATCTCGGCGCCGCCCTCTTCGCGGAGGACGAGGTCCAAGAGAAGGGTGGCGGCGACTAGCCGTTCCCTGACAGCACAACGAAAAATCCGCAGCCGATGTCCGGCTCGGCAGAAACGGAGCGACGCATGGGCTGGGGCAGCTACCTTCTACTGGGCGACTTAGGGCAGCAACTCGACATCATGCAGCAGCGTGACGAGATGGAGCGGCTCCGCGCCGCCGTTGCGGAGGCCAAGAGCGCGCCTGCGCCTTCGGGCGACACGGAGCGCATCGCGCAGCTCGAGTTCGAACTCGACGAGATGCGACTCTATGTTGTCTCCCTCATGCGGCTGCTGCTCTCCAAGGAGCTGGTCAGCCGCGAAGACCTCGAGCGCATGCTCAAGATGGTCGACGGGCTCGACGGCAAAGAGGATGGCCGCCACTCAGGCGACGAGCCACCCAAGCCCAAGACCCGCCCCTAGTTCGGAAGCAGCAGCGAGAAGCGGATGGTCGCGGTCTGCTCGGCGCACTCCACATGGACGGGTCGGCCAGGGATCATGACAGGGTCGTTCACGTCGGGGTCGGCGGCGGCCGGGTCCGCGTTGGCGTCGGAGTCCAGGAAGCCGAGCACCTGGTAGTCACCGGCCGGGAGCAGCGTGTCGATCACATAGGGGCCATCGGTAGCGGTGCGAACATCGACGGCGTTGAACTGGAAGCTGGCGACCGGCTCCGCGCCCGCGTTGGGCCCCACGATGGTGACGTCGGCGGCCCGGTAGATGGAGCCGTAGACGGCGCCGAGGAGCGAGCCCTCGAGGTTGCCGTTGGATCGCACGGTGGGCGCCGCGTCGAAGATGATGTTGAGGCGGCCCGGGTCGGCGGCGGTGCTGCCCGCGGTCTCACAGAAGGAGGGTTCGACGGTCTGGTCGAGCTGGGTCACGTAGAAGGCCGCGACACACATCTCATCGAAGCTGCCTTCGCCGAAGTCGAGGTCGCGGGGCTCCTGCCGCACGCCATTGATGACAGCCTGGTTGGCGGGGCTGTTGTCGAAGTCACAATCGACGCGGAGCTTGTCGCCGGCGATGACGTCCACCGGCTCGGCGAGCGTGTAGTCGCGTTGCCAGTGGAAGTCCCAGTTGTCGATGGCGACCAGCGGAACGATGTCGCCGTTGGCGCGGACCACGCTGGCGCGGATGGTGCGGCCAAGCTGGTGCATGTGGGGATAGACGGAGAAGATGCGCATGCCGCGGGCAACATCGACGCCCGGGATGAACATGGGAGCCAGCGAGGCGACGGTCGGGTCGTCTTCGTAGCTGTACTTGGTGGAGGGGGCACCGGCGGGGATGTGCATGGCTCCTTCCGTCTCGGGCCAGTTGAGGTCGAGCCAGGGCATGTTGCCGCCCTCGAAGGTGACGCTGTCTTCGACGCGGAACTCGACAGCCGAGAGGTCGGGCTCCGGCGTGGCGGTGCCGATGAGGTTGTAGTGCATCTGCAGGACCACGCGGGCGCCGGCCGAGACGCGAACGCCGGTACCGGCAGCGTAGTTCGTCCCCTCAGAACCTGGGGCCCAACCACCCACCTGTCGTGTCGGGAAAGAATCAACATTTGCGGGGCTTGCGCTACCAAAACAAGAGTAACCCGTTTTTCCATCTGCACCCTCG
>CAIWGR010000003.1 GCA_903912275.1 uncultured delta proteobacterium | reverse complement strand
GCCGCGCCTCCTCCATCATCTTGTCATGCTCCGACGGGTCGGCCCAGCGGGCTTGGCCCTCGGCCGGCAGCGCGTGGATGGGGTCGAAGTAGTAGAACAGCTCATCGGGCCGCACTGCGGGCGCCGTGTAGACCGAGACGCCGGTGACACGGTCGTAGTACTCGGCCGAATGGATGGCCCGCTTTCCGCCGCCGCCGGGTGCGTCGCAGACAAAGGTCGGCGTGTTGAAACCGGCCGCCGAACCGCGCACCTGCTTCTCCAGCCACATGCCCTGCGCCAGCGAGGTGCGCAGGTCTTCGACCATCGGAACCAGGTCGTGCATGTAGACGTAGTAGGCGTGGACATTGATGTAGGAGAGCCGCTTCACGAGCAGTGTCATCGCCTCGGCCGAATCGTTCACGCCCGCTTGGAGCACCGTTTGGTTGCGGACGTGAATGCCACGCTCGACCAGCCGCTGGATCCCAATCCGCGAGTGCTCGGTGATCTCATGCGCCGAATTGAAGTGGGTGTGCAGCATCACATCTTTTCCGAGCCGCCGGCCCTCTTCGACAACCTCGGTAAGCGCATCCACCCACTCGTGGTCGGTGATGAGCTTCTGCGGCATGACCGCTGGCCCCTTGGTGGCGAACCGCATGCGGCGCACGTTGGGGAGCGAGAGCAGCGTCATGCCAATCTCACGGATCCACTCGGCGCGGAGGTTGTAGGCATCTCCGCCGGAGATGACGATGTCTTCGAGCTCGGGCCGCGAGGCGATGTAGGCAAAGGCAGCCTTCCAGCGCTCACGGTTGGGGCGCAGCGCAACCTTCTCCACCTGGTCGGTGTCGAGGCCGATGGCGTAGGAGCGGGTGCAGAAGCGGCAGTAGACGGGGCAGGTGTCGAGCGGCAGGAAGAGCGCCTTGTCGCCGTAGCGGTGGGTCAGGCCCGGGGTAGGTGCGTCCTCCTGCTCATGCAGCGAATCGAGCCCGAGCTTCGGGTGGTCCGCCCGGAGGCTCGACGCAACCGCGATGAACTGGCGCCGCACAGGACAGCCGTAGGGCTCGGCCCAGTCGATGATGCTCATGAGGTAGGGCGACACCCGCACGCTCATCGGCGCGAGGCGGAGCCCCTCTTCCACGTCTGCGTAGAAGGCCTCGGTGGCCAGATCTCCCACCACTTCGCGGAGCTTCTTGGCGCTGGTGACGGAGTTCTTCGCCTGCCACTTGTGGTCGAGGAAGGTGGCCTCGTCGACCTCGGCGTAACCGGGCACCTTGCGCCACCACTCGCCCGAGAGGAGCTCTCTGTGCTTCAGCTTCTCAGGGGCAACGGGGGCCTTGATCGGGGTAGGAATCGAGGCGTCGGTAAAGTCGATGATCGAGGAGATGGTCATGGCGCGCACATCGTCGGTGAAGCCCCCAAGGGAGCCCGAATCGTGGGGTGCGCAGCCTTATCTCCGCCCCCTACGCTCCGCAACCCCGCGGCAGGCTGCACGGCCCCCAATACCGTTGCGCGCTGTGTCAGCCTTCGATGGGCCGCCGACCGTGCGCCACCGCTAGCGTCTGCGCCAGCGCGCGCGCCTCGAGGATGTTGTCCTCGATGGAGCAGTAGGTCCAGCCGCCATACCGCCCAACCGAGTGCACGCCGCGGGCCGCCAGCGCGCCGCGGCTCTTTGCAACCAACGCCTGGCTCTGCTGCGTGATGTGCACATAGGCCGGGTCGAGCGTGACCGTGTGGTGCGAGACCAGCTGGTGGTCAGTGATGATGCCCGCCTTCGCCAGGTCTTCCAGCACCTGCGCCCGTGCCGCATCCACATCGATGACGGCCTCCGACGGGTAGCCAAGCTCCACGTAGAGGCTCATCCGATCGGTGCCGAAGATGTTGTCGTAGAAGCCCACCCGGTAGAAGGAGAACTGCCGCTCCGGGAAATAGACCCAGTGCACGTCGTCCCAGCCTTTGCGGTCGAAGCCGAGGTTGAAGACCAGCACCTTGTTGCTGCTGAGCGGCGTCGAACGCTGCCAGCCGACCATGTCGAGTAGCCGGTCGAAGGGGGCCGACGAGATGAGATGCTCGAAGGCAATCTGGCGCCGGTTGGTGGTCGCCACCTTGGTCGCAAGATCGATCGAGAGGAGCCGTTCGCCAAGGCAGAT
>CAIWGR010000002.1 GCA_903912275.1 uncultured delta proteobacterium | reverse complement strand
GGTGCCACCGAGATTGTCGACATCTACGACAACAACTGCGACGGCGCCTACGCCTGCTACGCCGACACCGACGGCGACAACTACGGCACCGGTTCGTCGGCCACCACCTACACGCAGCGCTGCGACACAGGCCCCGGCTCACTCACCAGCAACGACTGCGTCGACACCGGCATTGTGGACGGCATCGCGGCAGCCAGCATCAACCCCGGCGCCTCGGAGACCTTCCCCGCCGGCGTCAACGATGCCGACGAGAACTGCGACGGCGCCTACGTCTGCTACGCCGACGCCGATAACGACGGCTACGGCACCACCGCGCAGGCCCCGAACGGCGCGCAGACCTGCACGGCAAACACGACGGCGAGCAAGGTGGGCGGCGGCGCCCAGCAGGCGGGCAATACCACCTTCGACTGCAACGACGGCAGCAATGTCATCAACCCCGCTGCGACCGAGACCAACAGCAACGACGTCGACGAGAACTGCGACAATAGCTGGCTCTGCTGGACCGATGCCGACAACGACGGCTACGGCACCGCGACCTCGGTCTCGGTGAGCGCGGCGACCTGCACCGTCAGCATCACCGCCTCGGTCACGGGCGGCGGCACCTACAGCGTGGGCACGGCGACGGCCGGCAGCTTCGACTGCCGCGATACCGACGCAGCCATCAACCCCGCCGCCACCGAGCAGGTGGGCGGAACGGCCGCGGCCTTCCCCTGGACCAGCGTTAACGCCCCGGCCGTCGATGAGAACTGCAACGGCTACTTCTCCTGCTACGCAGACCCCGACAACGACAACTACTACGCCTCGGGCGCGACCACCTCGGACAGCTTCACCACGACCTGCGCGCTCGCGACCAACGCTGCAGAGGTTTCCGGCGACTGCGCAGGCACCGACGCAACCATCAACCCCGGCGCCACCGACAGCCCGACGGACGACATCGACCAGAACTGCGACGGCGCCTACGCCTGCTATGTCGACAACGACAACGATGGCTTCGGCACCACCAGCACGGGCAATGCACCGGCGGGCCAGACCTGCACCGATGCGATGTACTTCGCCTCCAACGCGACCGAGACGAACGACTACACCCAGTACATCGGCCCCGGCGCCGGCGAAATCTGCGACGGCGTCAACAACCTCACGGGCGCCACGGGCGATCCGGCCGGCACCTGCCCCGCAGGCTGCGCCGGTCAGTTCAATAGCACCAGCAACCGCGGTTACATGTTCTGCCGCATCACCAGCACCACGACGGGCGCCCGCACCCAGACCGTCCACCGCCGCAAGTGCCAGGCCCAGACGGGCATGGATCTCGCCAGCATCGACAGCGACACCGAGAACACCTGGCTTGCAGACAATGCCTCCACCAACACAGCGACCAGTGCCTTCGGCGGCGGCTACATCGGCGGCATCCAGATGCAGGGTGGCGACGCTTGGAAGTGGCGCTGGGCGGGTAACGGCCGTCTGACCCTCAACGCCTACAGCCGCTCCACCACCTCGGAGGGCGACGGCCGCTTCGGCTACGCCAACTGGAACACCGCTGAGCCCAACAACTCGGGCATGTGCATGCAGCTCTATGGCAGCGGCTCGTCGGCCAAGTACAAGTGGGATGATGTGGGCTGCACCACTGAACTGAGCGAGAGCTTCTGCGAGTGGGCAGCCGAGAACAACAGCCGGCCCGAGCTTCGGCTTCCGCTCAACACCTACAGCACCCTGCGGGGCGGCGGGGGCGGCACCTACGCCGAGACCTGGTGCCCCGAAGGTCAGGTGGCGGTAGGCCTCTTCACGCAGGGCCCATCCGGCAGCGGAACCCTTAACCGGATCGGCCTCCGCTGCGCCGCCATCTCGGCGACCACCAACACCGCGACCTACCCCTACACCTACGGGCTCTCGTTTGGCACCTCGCCGACGGACCTGATTTCCAACGGCACCAACGCCGGTACCATCTACCGCGACGACTGCGCGGCCGGCTCGGCCCTGGTCGGCATCAACCTGCGCGGAGGTACCCTTATCGATGGCGCTGCGGCCGTCTGTGCCCCCTACACAGTGAGCGGAACCACGGTTTCCGTGGGTGGAACGACCACCATGACGAACCGGGTCGGCGCCGGCGGTACGGGCTACAACGACCGATGCAACGGGACGGCCATCGTCAACGGCCTCCGCTACCGGGTCAGCTCCATGATCGACGCGGCCTCCTTCGCCTGTGTCGAGCCGGTCTTGCAGGCCAACGCCACGCAGGTCTCGCAGAACGCCGGTAGCTACCTGCCGCAGCGGGGCGGCACGGGCGGCTCGCCCTTCACCCTGTCTTGCAACGAGCGCGAGACACTCATGGGACTTCGCATCAACTACTCGAGCAGCGGCAACGGCCTCGACCGCATCAGCCC
>CAIWGR010000001.1 GCA_903912275.1 uncultured delta proteobacterium | reverse complement strand
GATGTACCGGGTCTTCAACATGGGCATCGGCTTCCTCATCACCGTGGCGCCGGGCGACGTGGAGCAGGCGCTTACGCTCCTGCGTGCGGCGGGCGAGCGGGCCGAGGTGGTGGGCCGAATCGTTACGCGGCAGGCGGGCGGCGTGGAGCTCGAAGGACTCTCGGACGGTCCGCTGGCCTAGCCGGTCTGCCGCTCCTCTTTGCGGAGCGAACTAGCTGAGCCGGCTGAGCTTCGGGGCGCGGGTCACGAGCATGAGCAGTTCGCGGCGGGCGAGGTCAGCCAGCTGAAGGCCGGCCAGGAGGTCGTCTTCCTGCAGCTGCGCGACAGCCCAGGAGGCCTCTTCGTGGAGGGCGCAGCCGCGGCTCGACTCCACCTGTGCCGCTTCCTCTTCGCCCTCTCCTTCTGACGCGTCGGAGGCATAGAGTTCGGCGATGGTCAGCCGAGAGAGCATCCTCAAGGCGGGAGCGCGAAGCGGAGGAAAGGCCTCCACCTCGCGATCCGCCAAGAGGGCCAGCGTGCTCGCTGTCTCCATCGCAAGCTGCATGTCCGTGGGCATCCCCTCCCCGTGTCTGACAAGCGCCTGAAGAAACCGGGCGTCGCCGCCCTCGAGCACGCGAAGCATCGCGTAGGAAGTGATGGAGGGCGTCAGCTGCACCGCACGCACAAAGACGATGTCGCGCACCCGGTGGTGCCAGAGCTTGAACCAGCGGCGGAGGGGCCGACCGGCAACCAGGGCCTCACCAGGCAGCGCGCGACGGTAGACCGTGGCGCCGGCGTTGGTGAGTGAAAGACGGGGGATGAAGGGGATGGGCTGCGAGTTCATGACGTTCCTCCAAGGGGGGCAAGGAACGACAAGATACTGAACACCTAACCACTGAACAAGTTTTTAGTGCCACGCTAACACACCAAGAACCCTACGGTTTTCAAAATTGTTCAGCGGAACCTGCAGGCCGAGATCCTGAACAGCCGCTACTTCGCCACGCCCTGCACATCGAAGCACTGCTGGTCCGCAGCCACCTCGTTCCCCGAACCCGTGATGAAGGGGATGCTGAGCTCCGCCTCCCGGAAGTCCACGCCGCCGCGGCCGTCACGAAGCACCGCGAAGATGCGCACGGGGCCCGCCGGAAGCTCCGAGAGGTCGTAGTCCTTCATGTGCTGCTTGAACTCGAGCTGGTTGAGCGTGATCTCATCGTCGGTCGTCAGACCTTCGCCCCAGTAGGTTGCCCCGCGCAGCCCGCCGAAGGTGCTGTGCCAGGCGATGTCGAGGAACTCGCGCTTCGGTGCAGGAGACGCATCCGCCTGCGACGGCTCCGGGTTGAACAACTCTGCGCTGCTGCCCGAACCCTCGCCCACCGTGACCACAGCAACGAGCGGAACGACGCGGGGGTCGTGGTGGTCGTAATCTTCCTCGTTCGGCACCGAGTCGTCGCCGCAGGCGGGGACGATTGCCACCTCGGACTCGAGCTCCGTGGCGCCGTTGAAGAGCCCCTCGATGTGGGGATTGTGGTTCCTCTCGCCAACCTTTTCAGGGAGCAGGAGCGTGAGCGACTTCTTGGCAATCTCGCAGTCCGCGGGTTGATCGAGGCAGAACTGATCGGTCGTGCGACCTGCCAGGTCTGCGCCTGCCGCAATCGCCGTCAGCCGGATGGTGACGGGCAGCCCGCGCCGGCAGGATGGAATCTCGACGAAGTCAGGCAGATCGGCCGAGGCGAGCTGGCCGCAGGCCTGCTCGATGAAGGAGGGGGCCGGCACGATGGCGTTGTAGGCAATCGATGCGGTGGCGCCGGTGCCAAGGTCGCGGCGCGTAACATCCGGCGGGAGGTCGGGGATGGTGCCGCAGCGGTAGAGATTGGTTGCGCCCTGGTCGAACAGACAGAGCTCCCAGTGGAGCGTTGGCGGCCCCACGACCTCGGGAGAGAGGCAGTCGGCAGGGCTCCCGGAACCGGCGGCCCCGAACTCGGTGCAGCGGTCGTGGCGCGGGTCGACAACGAGCGCGTCGAGCGTCACCGTTTCCCCCGGCGCCAGGTCGGGCGGCTCGGCCCGCATCGCGAGCACGCGGAGTTTGGAAACCGTGGACTGTTGCTCAAGCATGTTGCCATTGCAGCCGACGAAGAGCGCAAAGGGGAGCAGCAGCCGGAGGGCAAGAGCGGAGGGCTGGGACGGCATCAGAATTCTCCGCGGAGGCCGAAGCTGGGGAAGATGGGGATACCCGTAACCGGCAGACTCCCTTCGAAGTCATACTGGTAATTCACCCCCTCCTCGTTCTCGTAGTTGGTGGCGTTTTGGAGGTCGAGGTAGGTGTTGAGGGTCCAGGTGTCGTAGACCCACTTCTTGTCGACCCGCACATCGAGCTGCTGGAAGGGCTTGTTGCGGGTGCTGTTGTTGGCGCCCGTGACGCCGACATAGTTGTTGCTGTCCGAATCAAAGACACCTGCGACAATCGGTGTCTCGGGAGAGCCTGTGACATACCGGTAGCGTGCGCCGACCGACCAGTTGCTCGGCAGGTCGTAGCTCGCGATGAGGTTGAGGATGTGGGTCTGGTCGAAGTCGAACAGCCGCCAGTCCTCGCCGGGCCGGTCTTTCCGCTCGCTCTGGCTGATGGTGTAGGCGACCCAACCGAAGAAGTTGTTGGCCAGCTGGTGGCGGAGGAAGAACTCGCCGCCGTAGATGCGACCCTCTGCGGCGTTGTCATAGATGAGCGGGCCGTTCGAGCGGGTCACCAGGTTGTCGAGGTCTTTGTAGAAGGCCTCTGCCGTGAAGCTCAGGTAGGGGGTGAAGGCATACTCGGCGCCGAGCACGTAGTGATCCGCCTGCTCGAGGTTGAGATTGGGGTTCCCGAGCGACGAACTGGTCTCGTCGGGCGTGGGTGAAATATGGTGGCGGCCATAGGCGGCCTTCAGGACCAGTTCGTCTGTCAGGTTGA
This sequence comes from uncultured delta proteobacterium, assembly GCA_903912275.1. Classification (GTDB taxonomy): domain Bacteria; phylum Myxococcota_A; class Bradymonadia; order REDH01; family REDH01; genus CAIWGR01. The sequence continues at coordinate 3,278 of CAIWGR010000001.1, read as the reverse complement.
ACCGCGCGGCCAGCCGGAGGTCCGGAGCGCCCCGCTGGACCCGGTCGTAATACTCGTAGCGGAGTCCGGGGATGAGGAGCAGGCGGGGCGCCGGCTTCCACTCGGCCTCGGTGTAGAGGTTGTAGATGGCAGGGTTGAAGCTCTCTGTGACCTCGAGCACCTCGGAGTTACCGAGGCCGACGGGGGTCTCACCCTCTTTGGGCGGACGCGGCAGTTTGAGCTTGATGTCGCCCGTGAAATACTTCGGGTCCGTACCGCCGCGGAGGGTAAAGGTGTCGGAGGCCTTCCACTCAACCGTATCGCGGAAGGAGAAGAAGTTCACGTTCAGGTTGAAGTAGAGCCCTTCGCCGAGCGAAAACCCCTGCTGCTGAGGCTGATACTGGAACTGGAACTGGTTGGTGAGGTCGGGTGCGAGCTTGGAGTCGAGCCGAGCAATGGCGCCCTGGAAGGCGGTGGAGATTTTGATGCCGCCGCGGAGGTCGGGCGGGATGTCGCGCTGGTCTTCGCGGACGAAGTCGAGAAGGTCGTTCGAGCCGTAGATGAAGAGCGACGCAGTGTGGTTGGGGCTGGCATACCAGCGCACCTTGCCCTGCCAGTCGTAGTAGCGAGGCGCCGTGGTGAAGTTGAGACCGAGCGTCTTGGAGAGGGGTTCAAGGAGGAAGTCGATGTAGGAGCGACGGGCGCCGACTTGGAAATCGACATCCTTGCCGATGGGGCCCTCGAGGTAGAAGCTTGAGTCGATGAAGTTGACGTCGGCGTGGCCGCGGAGCCGCTCGAGCCGCTCCGACTTGGTGCGCACATCGATGACGCCGCCCGTGACTCGGCCGTACTGCGATGAGAAGGCGCCGGGGTAGAGGTTGACCGACGAGAGGAGCTCGCTCGGAAACACGGAGCGCAGGCCGCCGAAGTGGTAGATGGCGAGCAGCTGCATGCCGTCGACGAAGAAGGCGGTGTCTTCGGGCGCCGAGCCGCGGATGATGACCTGGCCGCCATTGAAGGCGGAGCGGGCGACGCCGGGGAGGTTCTGGACCACCTTGATGGCATCGTTGTTGTTGCCGGGGATGCGCTGGATTTCGCGCACGGTGAGGATGCGCCGGGTGACCTCTTTCGGCGGCGGCTCGCCCGTGGTGCGGGTCACGAGGCCTTCACGGGTGCGCTCGATGTAGAGGGTGGCCTCGGTGAGCTGGGCTGCCTCGACCTTCTCGGTGGTGGTGTAGAGCCGGAAGCCTGGTTCATCGACCTTGATCTCCCAGGTGCCGGACTTGAGCCCTGGGACGGCGAAGCGGCCCTCTGCGTCGGTCGTGACCTCAAGCGCGAGCCCGCTGTCGGGCGTGGTCTGTCGGAGCTTGATCTTCACACCGAAGAGGGGGTCGCGGACGCCGCGCACAAGGAGCTGACCCTGAAAGTTCACCGGCGCGGTGGGGTCGCTGGCGACCGCCTGGTCGCGCTGCGCCTCCTTCTCGGTGAGCTGCCGTTGAATCTCTTGCTCGGAGATGACGAAGCCCACCTTCCAGGTCACCTGCACGGGGATGGCGACGCCCTCGGGGCGCTTGGCATCCTTGAGGATGGCCGGCTTGAACTTGTACTGGGTCACGGCCGCGAGCGCGGAGGCGATGAAGCCATGCTTGTCGGCGGTGATTTCGGCGGTCTCTTCGACGAGGTTCCCCTTGTCGTCGTAGCCGAAGTAGGCGGCCTCGACGGGAACCGGATTGGTGACAGCGCCCGTCTCGCTGATGTCGATCTGGAGGATGACATCGGCCTGCAGGCCAGCTGCAAAGGCGGCCGGTGGGAAGGCCGCCTCGACGCTGGAGAGAAGTTCGGGCTCGATGAGTTCTTCCCCCGCGGGAGCGGGCTCTTCGGCCGATGCTTTCGCGGCGAACGACGGCACGGCGAGCGCTGCGAGCGCGAGCTGTGCGGTGAGGCGGAGGCGGCAGGTCAACTGCATGGGGTTCCTGGTTATCGGCCGGGCAGACGGAATTCGTGGGTAAAGACGACCTCGGACTCCGCAGCGACGCCGCCGCGGATAGCGGGTCGGAAGCGCATCTCGCGCGGAATGTAGCGTCGGAGGTAGTCCTCGAAGCCAACCTCTTTGCGGGTGCAGTCGATGGAGGCGATGGTCGCCACCTTGCCGTCATCTCCGACGCGGAGGCTGACACGGCAGTCGCCCTCGACGAGCTGCTTCTGCGCTGCGTCGGGGTAGCCGTAGCGGTTGAAGTCGGGACGTCCCTTCAGCGAGGCATCCCTGTCTGGGACCGCAGGCTTGTCGCCGGTTCCCGCGGGGGCTGCGGGCAGGCTATCGACAGGCTTGCGCGCATCCTTGGGATCGACGGAGATACGTGAGGGGCGACCGCCGCGGACGGTGTCGCCAGCGGCGAATCGTGGGCCGCTGCCGGTGCCCGCAAAGGACTCACCGGTCATGCCGATCTGGCGGGGCCGAACGGGCTCCGGCGGAGGCGGCGGCGTGTCGGGCAGTGGCTCGGGCGCAGCCTGCGGCTCCACGGGCTTGAGCTCCTCGACCTTCGGAGCCTGCTTGAGCGGCTTCGGCTCCTCCTTCACGGGCTCCGGCTTGGGCGGCTCCGGAGGCGGCGGAGGCGGTTCCGGTGGCTTGGGCTCGTCGGGAACGGTGATCTCCACCATCGTGACCCTGCTCTCTTCGGCCCGTTTCTCGGCGAAGCTGGCATTGACGGCAAAGCCGCCTGCAACCATCGCTTGGGTTGCCAGACTCAGCAGCGCGACGACAACAAAACGACCGATGACGCGGTCGTCTCCGCTGCTTGCGAGCGGGTCGAACTTTTCGACACGGGCACTCATCTCAGGGGGTGACCTCACGCTCGATGTTGAGGGCGAAGGCCTTCACACCAGCGGCCTTCACAACATCGACCACATCGATGATTTTGCCGTAGTCCGCCGTCCGGTCGCCGGCGATCATCGCCTGCACCTTTGCGTCTTTGGCGACCTCGGCCTTCACAAGAGCGGGCAGCTGCTCGAGGCTTACCTCGGCACCGTTCAACTGCACCTTGCCGTCGGCCATCACGACCAGCCCGATGGTGCTGGGCGCCGCGTCCGAGCCCGTCGCTGCGGTGGGCAGGTCGACCTCGATCGCCGCCTTCACGATGTAGCTCGAGGTCACCATGAAGATGATCAGCAGCACGAGGCTGATATCGATAAAGGGCACCATGTTGATGGCGGCGATGACGTCGTCGTCGTCCTGATCTACCTGTCCGGCCATGACAAACCTCCCGGCTACTTCGATTCGGAACGAAGGTAGGCAACCAGCG